>JBGPOB010000026.1:0-19093 GCA_041487815.1 Xanthobacteraceae bacterium
GAGAAAATCGCGAAACGTGTTCACTTTGTGTGCAAGCTTGCCGGTGCGGTACCAGCGCCAGCCCTTGTCGGTACCACCGCGCACATGCGCGATCGCGTAGACGAAACCGCGATCGACCAGCGATAGCCGCGGCACGCTGAAAGACGCGGGGATGGCAATGCCGTAGGCGCCATAGCCATAGACGAGCCCCGGCGCGCTGCCGTCGACGGCCGTGTCCTTGCGATGCAGGAGTGAGATCGGCACCCGCTCGCCGTCGGGTGCCGTTGCGAATACGCGGCGGGTCACGTAGTGCGCCGGATCGTGGCCGGAGGGAATTTCCTGGCGCTTGCGCAAGGCGCGGGTTCTGCCGGCGAGATCGTAGTCCCACACCTGCGATGGCGTCGTCATCGACGAATAGGTGTAACGCAGATTGTCGGTCGCGAATTCATAGCCGACGTTCATCGCCAGCGAATAGGCTTCCTCCGGAAACGCGATGTCGTGCTCCTCGCCGCTCGCAAGGCGGCGCACCACGATGCGCGGCAGGCCGTCTTCGCGTTCAAGCCGCACCAGCCAGTCGGCGAGCACCGCAAACGCAAGAATAAACACGCCTGGCCGATGGGCAACGACATCGCGCCAGTTCGCTTCCTGCGTGGCCGTGAGCGGCGTCCAGACGATCTTGAAATCCTCGGCGCCGTCTATGTTGGTGCGAATCAGGAGGCCGTCGGCGCCGTTGAAAGTCGGGTGATGCTCCGCCGAATATTGGATGTGCTCGCGGCGCCGCGCGATGCAGAACGGCTCGGCTGCGGCGTCGCCAAGATCGATCAGCCAGCATTCCGACGTTTCATGATCGTGCATTGTAATCTGCGCGTAGTGCGTGGACTGCGTTTCAGACAGCGCCACGAAGAATTGCGGGTCGTTGGCTTCAAATACGAGCGCATCGTCCGCGGCGGGGCTCCCGAGATGGTGGCGATAAATGCTTTGGGGGCGATGTTGCGCGTCGAGCTTGACGTAATAGAACGCGGAGGAATCCGCCGTCCAGACGATCGAGCCGGTGACTTCCGGGATGGCGTCGGGGAGATCGTGGGCGTTGGCGATGTCGCGGACGCGCGCAAGATAGATTTCCGAGCCGGCTTCGTCGCACGACCAGGCGACCCGCCGTTGGTCGGGCGAATGGCGCGCCTCGCCGAGATGAAAATAGGATTTGCCCTGCGCCAGCGCGTCGCCATCGAGCAGGATTTCGGCCGCCCCGCCGGCGCGCGGCTCGCGGCAGATCAGCGGATGCTGGCCGCCTTCGCGGTAGCGCGTGAAATAGCAAAACGGCCCGTCGGGAGCAGGCACGGAAGAATCGTCCGCCTTGATTCGGCCCTTCATCTCCGCGAACAGCGCCTGCTGTAGCGCTTCGGTATCGACGAGTGCGGCTTGCGCGTACGCATTTTCCGCTTCGAGATAGGCGCGGATGGCGGGATCGAGCGCCGCCGGGTCGCGCATTACCTCGCGCCAGTTCGGCGCGCGCAGCCAGGCAAATTCATCGGTGAGCGTGACGCCGTGCCAGACCGTTTGCACGGGGATCTTCGCCGCGCGCGGCTCCGGCGGCAGCGCCGGGCCGCGTTGGCGGTTGGCAGTTTCGGTCGAAGTCAGCGTCATCAGATTTGAACCGGGGCGTGCGCGGATGAGTGCAATGCCCGGCCAACACTATTCACGGCTCGCTATTTGTCGCCGCCCTTGTTGGCGCCGGGCGCAAAATTCAGCGCGCAGCCGTTGATGCAGTAGCGCAGGCCGGTGGGGTCGGGACCGTCCGGGAAGACGTGGCCGAGATGGGCGTCGCACTTCGCGCAGCGCACTTCGGTCCGGCGCATGAACCACGATCGGTCGTCGTGCTCGCCGATCATGGCGGGACTGACCGGCTGATAGAAGCTCGGCCATCCGGTTCCGGAATCGAACTTGCTGTCGGATCCGAACAGCGGCTCGCCGCAGCACACGCATGTGTAGGTGCCCGCCCGCTTTTCGTTGACGTAGGGACCGGTGAATGCGCGCTCGGTGCCGTGCTCACGCGTGACGTGATACTGCTCGGGCGTTAGCGTCTTGCGCCAGTCGGCATTGGATTTGGCGATTTTCTCGCTGACGGCCGGTGCGACGGCGGGCTTGGAGGTCGATGTCATCGGTCTGGCCTTCTCGTTGCTGGGGCGCAATCCGCACGGATCATGCGCTGGTGGAACGGTTCGCGCCAAATGTGGCATTGAAATCGCGCCGATCAACTCACGTTTTCCCAGGCGTAGCCGGTGCTGCCGTGAGTGGATCGTGAACGAGCAGCCCGGCGCCGCCGCGTACCGACATAATTTGAACTGAAGCTTTGCGCCTGTTGCGCAGTTTTTTGCACTGCAACCGCAAGCAGTCGCGCGCGAATTGCTGGTGAACATCGAGCTTTGATCGCAATCAACTGCAAATCTGCGTGTCTTTTCTTGCACCATTACCAAAATAGACCTACATTTATGCTTGGTAACGCTTTCGTGATTCCGGGCCGTGGGTGATGATCGCGGGCTCGATTCTTTGGAGTGAGATTTTCGCGCGGGGACTGACGCAGGGCGGCCCGTTTTCCGGGTGCGCTGCGGGCGAAATTGCAGCGGCAAAATACCACGGGCTTTGTGCCCCGTGGTGAAGAGGCGACATACAGGGGAAACAGCAATGGCCTTGGAAAATAGTGTGGCGACCGGCCAGAGTTTTATTGAACTCACGGCGGACATTGTTTCAGCCTACGTCAGCAATAATGCCGTTGCGGCCGGCGATATTCCGTCGCTGATCAATCAGGTGCATTCGGCGCTGACGCAAGTCTCCGGCGGCCGCGGCGAAATGTCCGCGGATGCATCGCGACCCGCGATCGCGGTCAAGAAATCGATCACGCCGGAATATCTCATCTGCCTCGAGGACGGAAAGAAATTTAAGTCGCTCAAGCGCCACCTGCGCACGCAGTACAATATGTCGCCCGAACAATACCGCGAGAAATGGGGCCTGCCGCTCGACTATCCGATGGTTGCGCCGAACTATGCGGCGGCACGCTCGCAGCTTGCCAAGCAAATGGGCCTCGGCCAACAGCGCCGCCGGCGCAGCCGCTAGGTTCTCCTTGCTGTCCCATTAGTCTGCCAGGTCCTTCGACCCGCGCGCCCAGCCGGCGTCGCGGCGTGGACAATTGGGCCGCTTATCCCGTTGTTTTTAGATGTTAAATTCCTATATTGTGTGAGTATATTCAAAATAGTCCTATCTATGTTGTAACAATCCTACATTTCAGCTATTGTGGCCTCTCAATCCTATATTGGAGGCTTTCATGACCGCACCGCGAGCCGCCATCGAACGCCGCGCCGCATCGCCAAGCTCGGCTCTGCACGCCCTCACGCCGGCCGCCGAGCACCTTTTGGCCCGCATTGCCGCCGGACGAAACCCGGCTCCCGCCTGCAAAGATCCTGACGCTATTTCTGGTGCCCAGCCTGGCGCTCGTCGTCGTGCCGCCGAGCGGCCCGCAAGCGCGTCCGGTGGCGCGGCCGCGGATGAACTGGTCGGCGCAGAGCTTGCCGAGCGTGGCTGCGACGGGCGGCTGGCGGTCACCGCCATTGGCCGCGCCCATTTTGCGCGCCGCAACGCCGCGCTGCGCGGCGGCGACATCGACGGCTTTCGGGCGCAGCACCTGGCGCTCGCCGCGCGTGACATTGAGGGGCCCGGCGGCCGCGAAGGTGTCATGGTCGACGAAGGCGAAAGCCCGCTGGCCTGGCTCGCCCGCCGCAAGGGGCGCAACGGCCGCCCGCTGATCGAACTGCACCAGCTTGCCGCCGGCGAACGTTTGCGCGCGGAGTTCACGCGCGCGCAGTTGATGCCGCGCGTGACATCGAACTGGCAGGCGGCGGTGTCGCGCGGCGCGCGCGGCGCCGTCGGTGGAGGCGCGGCCGCCATGACCGACATCGTCGTCGCGGCGCGCCAGCGTGTTCACCAGGCGCTCGACGCGCTTGGGCCGGAATTTGCCGGCCTGCTGATCGATGTCTGCTGCTTTCTCAAGGGGCTCGAGGACATTGAGCGCGAACGGGTCTGGCCGTCGCGCAGCGCCAAGATCGTGTTGCAGCTCGGGCTCGAATGCCTGGCGCGACACTACGGGCTTGCGGCGCAGGTGCGCGGCACCGCGCGTGCCAGGACGCTTACCTGGCACGCGCCGCCAATGGCGTCGCAGGACGTGACTTTTGTGTCCGTTGACGGGTAAAAACAGATCGTTGTGAATCGAGTTGCCGCGATGGCAACGCGATTCTGGGCATGATCTTGTCCGAAAAATCCGCAACTTTTCGAGATTGCGCGCTGCGTCAGCCCGCCGTCGCCAGCGCCGCGCCGGCCACAGCGCGGATGCGCTCGACCATGGCGCGAAAGCCGTTCGAGCGTTGCGGCGTGAGATGCTCGCGCAGGCCAAGGCGTGCGAACAAAGCGAGCGCGTCGGCCGCGAGGATGTCGCGCGCCGGCTTGCCGGAATAAAGCGCAAACAGCACCGCGATCAGCCCGCGCACGATATGCGCGTCGCTGTCGCCGTGAAACGTCAGCAGCGGCCCGCTTGCTCCATTGGGCTTGACGCGCGCCGTGAACCAGACCTGGCTGGCGCAGCCCTGCACCTTGTTGGCTTCCACGCGGTCCGCCTCGGGCAGCGGTTCCAGCGTGCGGCCAAGCTCGATCAGATAGCGATAGCGGTCGTCCCAATCGTCGAGCAGGACAAAATTCTCGACGATGTCGTCGATGGTCGCGCGGTCCGTCGTCATGGTCATTATGTATACCGGCCATCTCCATACGCCACCGCGGCGGAAAAAGCATGCGGCAATCGATGGTTGACGCCCGGGCTCGCAAAGAAAAAAGCCGCGCGCAAGTCGGGCAGGGACTGCACGCGGCTTGGCCGACGGAAGCGGCCGGAAGGTGGGCGTTAGCGCGGACTATCGCTCGATCGGCGGATGTCGACGGTAGCGAGGTGGCGACGTTTCAGGATGGTGGTTACGCGGAATTGCGCGCCGGCGGCGCCGGGCGCGGCATGGGTACGTGCCCCGCCGGCGCAAGGTCTGCCGGCATCAGCGTGTCGCGCGAACGCACGGCGCGCGCCGACTTGTTTTCGACGGCATTCGCGGATCGCGCCGGAGCATTGCCGACCGAACCGGTTTCCTTCGGATTGATCTGGTCCTGCAAGTAGTCGTAGAGAATGCGGGCGCCGGCCTGCGCTTTCTGGCCAAACGCCGTCGCGGCTTGCGCGCCGATGGCGCAGGCGTCCGGCTGGCGGCTGCAGAATTGCCGCAGATCGGAAACGGTGGCGGATGCGGCCGAAACCGCGTCGCCTGCGTTAACCTTGGAATTCTCGATTGGCGCGTGCTGGACCTCCTTCGTTACAAACGAAGGCAGGAGAACCAGGATGACGCTCAGCCAAAAGGCCATCCGCAAGAGGAAAAACATCGTACTGCCCTTTGCCGTTCTTCCCCCGCTCCCCTTGGTCCCTGTCTCGTGGTTGTTTCTTTCCCCGCCGCGAAGTTAACAGCGCCGCTTGAAAGGCGCGTTCGCGCGCTGTGGCCAATTTGAGGAAACTTTGCCGCGAATTAAGCGATAATTTTCGTAAAATTTGAATCAATCGCCGTCGGGCGGGCTTCGAGCGATCGGCGCGGCGCCGGAATTTCCAAATGATTTGAAATGCGAGGCGCGCGATCAATAGATCGTTCACCAAGCAACAGACGATTCACCATTCAATCTCCCATTCACCATGCGCAACGAATGATCGCGCATTCGGCCACGAACGCCGTGATCGCGCGCTTAAAGCGTGCGCGGATCGTCGCGCCTTAAATTTCGCTTAAGTGGCGTCTGACACGATCGCGCGTTAACCAGGGGAGCGCGTTCGGACCAACGAACGTGCGCGACAAGCGTGGGCCTGCTTCGACCGATCCGCGACTATTTCGATGCGCTGGTGCATCCTTCGGTGCAGCACGACGCGCTGGCTGCGGCCCGCCATCGCGCCTTCATCGCGCCGCGGCTGATCGGTTCCGCGGTCGCGCTCGCCGCCATTCCGATCTACCTCGCGGTGCGCGGCGTGCCGAATGCGCTCGAGATCATCGTGTTCGCTTGGCTGGTCGCACCGATCCTGTCGGCCTATTTCCTGTCGCGAACCGGCCGCTACGAGAGCGCCCATCTGCTGTCATCGCTGGCGCTGACCGGACTGATCACCGTTGTTGCGTCGAAGACCGGCGGGATCTCCTCGTTCGCCGCGATCTGGCTTGTCGTCGTGCCGCTGGAAGCCGCGCTGTCGGCCTCGCGGCGCGTGGTGGCGACGGCCTCGCTGCTGGCGCTGGGCGCGGCCGGGTTGTTGTTGATGAGTTCGATTGCGCAACTGTTGCCGCACCAGGCGCAGCCCGACCAAAGCCAGGGCGCGATCATGGCGCTCGGCGTCATCTCGGCCTCGCTCTACGCGACCGGGCTCGCGCTCGGCGCTGAATCGCTCGCGCGCACGAGCTTCTGGCTGTTCTACGCCGAGGAGGACCGCTATCGGCTGCTGGCGCGCAACATGACCGACGTCATTACCCGGCATGGGCCTGGCGGTGCCGTGCTGTTCGCCTCGCCGGCGGCAGAGCCGCTGTTCGGCGCACGGGTCGAGGAGCTTCTGGGACATGGAATGTTCGACCGCGTTCATGTCGCCGATCGGCCGGCCTACCTGACCGCGCTCAGCGACGCGCTGGCGTTCGGCGAAGCCCAATCCGTCGAATTTCGCGTGCGCCGCGACCTGCCGCTGCCGAACGGCGGGGACGGCGTGCATTTCATCTGGATTGAAATGCGCTGCCGCTCGCTCGAAAGCGCGGCCGCGGCACACGACGGTTTCGTCTCGCGCGAAGTCGTCGCGGTCATGCGCGACGTGACCGAACGCAAGGCGCAGGAACACGCGCTCGAAGATGCGCACGCGGACGCCGCGCGCGCGAACGCGGCCCGGAGCCGCTTCCTGGCAACGGTCAGCCATGAATTGCGCACGCCGCTCAACGCCATCATCGGCTTCTCTGAAATGCTGATCAACGAGCGCGACATGCAGCTCGACGCCGCCCGGCGCGCCGACTACGCCAGGCTGATCAATGAATCCGGCACGCATCTGTTGTCGGTGGTCAACGGCATCCTCGATATGTCGCGGCTGGAAAACGACGAATTCGTCATCCAGCCGGAACCGTTCGCGCCGGCGTCGGTCATCGTCGGATGCTGCGAGCTCTTCACGCTGAAGGCCGCCAGCTCGGGCCTCGAGATCGCGATCGATCTTCCCGCCGACTTGCCGGAGATCGTCGCCGACAAGCGCGCGCTCAAGCAGATCATGATCAACCTGTTGTCCAACGCGATCAAGTTCACCGACCGCGGCGGCCGGGTGAAGGTCTCCGCTGGCGTCGATGGGTTGGACATCGTGATCGCGGTCGAAGACAACGGCATCGGCATCACGGCCGAGGACTTGCCGCGCGTCGGAGATCCGTTCTTCCAGGCCCGCGACACCTACAATCGCCGCCACAGCGGCACCGGGCTCGGTCTGTCGATCGTGAAGGGCCTGGTGGCCTTGCATTGCGGCGACATCACGACGCAGAGCCAGCCGGCGGCGGGAACGCGCGTGACGGTCCGCCTGCCGATCGACTGTGAAAAAGCCCGCACGGCGCGTGCGCGCGCGCGGGCCGAGACGCTCGTCCATCATTTGCAACCCGAGCCGGCGCCCCTGGTCGAGCCGGCGGCGCAGTCGGATTGGGACCACAACCATGCGGTGAAAATCAGTGCCTAGGGCGATAACAAAACGTGCGCGCACGAGCGCGGATTACGCGGGCGGTTTGTCGCGCTGGTCGCGCGTCGGGCTATGGATACTCGGTTGCCTGCTGGGGCGTCCGCGCGATTCAGCGCTGGCGATTGTCGCAGCGATTGCAATCGCCGGCATCCTGATCAACAGCCTGTTCCTGCAGACCAGGCCGCATCCCGCGCCGATCTTCGCGTTGCGCCCGCTGCCGGTGGCGGCCGATGCCCCGACTGGCGCCGTCGCCGCGGCGCTGCCGCGCGCGCGTCCGCTCGAAGCGCAACCGGCGAGTCTTGTTCCCGCGCGGCCGCGCGGCGAAATCCTCACCGAAATTCAGCGCGAGCTCGCGCGCCGCGGCTACTACGACGCCGCGATCGACGGCGTCGTCGGCGCCAAGACCGACGCGGCCATCAGGGACTTCGAGCAGGTGAACAATCTCAAATCCAGCGGCGAGGCGAGCGAGGCACTGTTAGCCGCGATCGTGCGCGCGCCGCCAAAGGCACGCGCGGCGCCTGTCCCAGGCGGCGCACCGGCGCGCCGCGATCCGATCGCCAATCTTCTGGAACCGTCGCAGCGCATGGCCGCCATCCAGCGCGCCTTGAGCGAATTCGGCTACGGCCAGATCGCCGTCACCGGCGTCTATGGACCGGATACCCGCGCCGCTGTCGAGCGGTTCGAGCGCACGCACAACTTGCCGGTCACCGGCGAAATCTCGGATCGGGTGGCGCACGAACTCACCGCCATGACCGGGCGGCCGCTGTAGCATCTAATCCAATCGGGTGGGATCGACTCGCCCATTCTAACATTTTGATTTTTGGGCGTGATCTTATCCGACCTCGCTAGGCCCGCCGAAGCGGGCTTCGCGAAGGCGGGAATTTCCGCAACTTTTCGGGATCACGCCCTAGCTCAGGCAGCGCATCGGCGATTTTGCGCAAGGCGCGCGCTGCGCTAAAGAACCTCATGCGCCTCAAGTCAGCGATCTGGGTCTCGGCCTATCTGCGCCGCTGCACCGTCGAGGGTGCGGATGCGGTGTTGCGCCGGCGCGGGGCGGAGGATGCGGGCGCGATCTTCATCAAGGTCGACCGGCTCGACGGAACCGGCGATCTCTATGGACCCGCGCCGCAAACGGCATTCGGCGGCGATGCCGCTGAGCGCCTGTTCGCGCCATGCATGCCCAGGACGGCGTCCCCGGTTGCCGACATCGAAGCCTATCTCGTACGCGAAGTCCGCTTCGATCCGGACGTCTGGATCCTCGAGGTCGAGGATCGCGCCGGCCGGCATTTTCTCGATCAACTGGCGCGTTGATCGCGCTTGAGCGGCGCACTGACTTGTGGCGCTGGTGCGGGGTCGACATCGCGCGCCAGCCGCCGCCGCGCGGTCTCCGCGCTCGCGCGCTCTGGCGCGTTGGGTTCGGACGGACGCACTTCCGGTTGGCGCGCTTCCGCGGCGTTGCGCCATAGCGAGATCATCCGCAGCGCCGCCGCCGTCGACATGTCCTCGTAGAGCGAGGAGAGGTCGAAGACGCGCCGGATCGACGTACCGATCGCCGGGTTGAGGAGGAGAAGAATACGCTGCACGACGTCGATCGGCATCGCCAGCGCCTTGGCGATAACCAGCAACAGTTCGCCCGAAGTGTCGTTGATAATCCGCTCGGTGATGGCGCGGGAGATCGCAAGCGCACGCTCGATCTCGCGAACGAAGTCGTAGGGCCGGCCCTTGAGCGCGGCGGCTTCGAGCCGTTGCGTCGTAAGCGCGGCGGTGGCGTTGCTGATCCCGAGCGGCGGCACGGCGGCTGCGACATCGAGCCGATCCAAAATAGCGCGGCGGCTGGCGCCGTCGGCGGCGAAAAATTCCTCGCTGAACCGCGCGGCGGCCAGGCGATCCGCCGGTGCGACCGCCGCGCGCGCGGCTTCGATGGCGTTCGGCTGGCGGTCTGGCACCATCGTGTCGAGGAAATTCCAAGAATCGTCCGTATCGTCGGAATCTTCATCGTGGGCTGTCGCGGCCGATTCGGTTGTGGCACCCGCCTTGGCCGTAGCTGCGGCCGGGCCGGCCCCGTGCGCCGATGCAGCCGATGCAAATGTGTGCGATGCAATGGCCTGCGACAGGATGACGTCGGAGGGAATGGCAAGCGATGGCTCGCCGCTCTGCGGCCGTGCCGGGGCGGCAGCGGCGAGCCGCGCCGCCAGTCGTTCCAGCACCACGCGGGGGATACCCTCATGGTGCGCAAGCCGTCGCTGCACGGTGGCGAGAGTCGGCGCGTCGACTTCCTCGATCAGGCGCAACGCGAGCTCAATGAAATGCTGCTCTTCATGCGGCGGATGATAGGCTTTTTGAACATAGAAATCGGTCAGGACGCGCAGCAGCGTCGGTTTCACGTCGAAACCATCGCTGCGCGCAAGCCCCGCCAAGCTTTCAAGTCTGTCAAGCGGCGAAATCACCGATGTCCCCCAGACGCCGGCCGTGCAAGGCCGCATTCATGTCACACCCGCACGCTAGCGCAGCTGCGTTAGCAGAGCGTTAACCAAGTCGTTGTCCTATCGGCGACGCAACGGCTGATGCGGCAACGTGCCGCGCCGGCCGGGGGGACGACCTGATGGGTTCGGTGATCAATTTTCCGGAAGCGCGGCGCGTGGAGCGCGACGGGCAAAACGGCGGCAGCCAATCCGCCACAATCATGATTCTCCCGGTGGTGCGGATCGAACGCGCAAGCGACGAGCCGCCGAGCGAAGCCAGCCGGCCAGGCACGACCCCGGGCCGCAGGCGCCGCCGGCGCGCGCGTCGCTCGTGAACGCCCGCACCCCACCGGCTCCTGCCGGCAAATCGCGCCTTTCGCGGCTAGCGTGCCATCAGGCGGGGCAGTTATCGGTCAGCCGCCTGGATTGCGCGCCAAATATAAAGTCTGGCGCGCGGTCGGACGCAGAACCGGTTTCCACTTTTGATGACCGCGCTTTCGTGCGCGCAACCGCGCCGCGCGCGTGGCGCGTTGCCATTGCCCTCGCAGCATTCGCGTCGCTCGCCGGCTGCGCGCTCAACGGCGATTTTGGAGAGGTGCGGCCGTCGCTGGTCACCGACAACATGCATGCCTGGATCGGCAAGGACGTCGCGCGCATCGACGGCATCGCGCCCTCGACCTATCCCTTGACCGACGACGAGCGCCAGCTGCGCGATCTCGCCTTTCCGCTGATCGAACCGCCCTATGAGCGCAACCGCTGGAACAGCGTGCTCAACGAATATGGGCTCACGCACTCGCTCAACGCCGACCTCGTGATGCACAATTCCTCGGCCTACAGTGACCACCTGATGCACAAGCCCTATCGCTCGGCCACCGCGCGCTACGTCCAGCTCAACGACGATATCCGCAACGACGTCGTGCGCATTGACCTGTTTTTCGGCCTGGGGCGGCGCGTCATCGACATCGACGCCAAGCGCGAAGCGGCCCTGAGTTATACGACGGCGGTAGGCAAGGGTGGTGCCGCCAATGCGCGCGCCCGCGTTGCCGAGAACGCGCTGATCGTCGCCTGGGTGCAGTGCTCGCTCGCCGAGCGCGCCGCGGGTTATCGCGTCGCGCTCGAACGGCTGGTGGTTGCCACGCCCACGCCGATGGCGGTCGAAGCCGAGCGTTCGATCACGCTGCTGCTGCAAAAGATCGCCGAGAATCGGGTGGTGGCGACACCGCAGCTGTGCGGGCCGGCGGCGCGCATTGTCTCGAAAAGCTGAACGCGCGCCGGGGCGTCAACAAGTCTGTCGCGGCACCGGCTACGGTTGCGCCACCTGACAGCGTGCGGCGGCGACCGCGCGCGTCGCCATCGCCATCAGGCCCGGCTCGGGGCTGAGCGCGCGCACCAGGATAAGGCCGGTCAGCGAGGGCGATTCCACGATCAGCCGGTCGGCCGCGGTCACGTCCTCGTCCTCCGGCACCTGGGCGCGCTGGCGCTCGGTCATCAGGTCGAGCTCGATGACGCGCCGTCCAGCGGCGCGATCGGTGATGGCATAAAAGGCGGCGCCATAACGCGTATAGAACGACACCGAGGTATAGGCCTGGCTGACCGGCGCCGACAGCTTCAATGGGCCGGCCGTGAGATCGTAACGGCACACCGCGGTCGCGAACGCCGGGTCGAGGAACGGCATGATCATCTCCGTCGATGTCGCCAGCGGCAGCGATGTCATCGCATTCACCTTGGTGACGGGTTCGAGCCGGGAATAGGCGTCGTTTGCCGCGGTGCGCGGCAGGTACAAGATCGTCGATAGGTGCACGATGCCGCCGAGCACGATCCCCGTAACCAACAAGAGCAGCCAGCGCGTCATAGGCAGCGCCCCGTGACGACCGAGGGCATCGGCACTTCGCGGCCGCTACGCGTGGAAATGCCGATCGGCGTGTCGTAAAGCCGCAGCACCAGCACGTAGCGCTCGATCCCGCCGGTCGGAAGCCAGTTGCCGGGTCGCGCGCGCGGCGCCACCAAGACCTGGAAGCTGCCATCGCCGTTGCGGATGACTTCCTGGCTGGTGAAACCGTTACGCCCCAGTGCGTTGGCGACAAGCTTGCCCTCCTGGCTATAGAGCGTCAGCGTGAAGAACCGCGCCTGCGGCGTCATGCCGGTGAGGATGACTTCGCAGCGGCCATCCAGCGGCCGGCCGTCGTTGTCGGTTTTGGCGGTGAAGGCGACGCCGTCGCCCAGTCCCAACGGCAGCGCGCCGCTGCGCTCGTATTCCGCGCGGGCATAGGGATCGATCTCGCTGGTGCCGGCCTTTGGCCGCGCACGCCAGGCGCCGATTTCAAGCGTACCGAGCGCAACGCCGCGGCTCAGCGCGAACCAGGTCGTGCCGAGGCCGATGGTGGCGGCCAGAGCAAAACAGAACAACGATCCGAGCAACAGCCGCACGGTGAGTCTCGATCAGTTTGGACTTGGCACGTGATCCGGCGAACCAATTCCGTTTCGCCGGATCATGCGCGCCCCTGCGTGAATGCCGTATCGGTGGGCGACGGCAGGCCGCGCGCAAAACCGGATTCCACATTTGCCGAAAACGCTCGCATCAGTGGAAGAGTACTCGCTTGTCGGTGCGGCTTGTCAATTGCCGGGCGCGGCGCGCGCCGGCTTGTCGGCCGCCGAGGCCAGCGCATCGGGGCGCGGCGCCGGCACGTTTGATTGCTGCTGGCCGCCGCCACCGCGTTGCGTAGCCGTCGGCAGCGCGCGCGATGCGTCCTCCATCAGCCGTTCGATCCGCAACAGCGTCTGCGAGCCGCGGTTGGTAAGCAGCGCCGGGCGCGGCAGCACGTCGTTGCCGGTCGCCGTGCCCTCCGCCACAAGGTCCGCCGGCGCGACCGGCGCCGGATTGGGCTCGACGCCGGGAATGTCCTTGAGCTCGATGCCCTGATGCGCATAGGCCATGATCTCGTGCCAAGTCATCGCCGGCAGCGAGCCGCCGGTCATGCGGTTGAGCGGCACGTAGTCGTCGTTGCCAAACCAGACGCCGCAGACGTAGTTGCCGGTGTAGCCGACGAACCAGGCGTCGCGATAGGCGTTGGTGGTGCCGGTCTTGCCGGCGGACTTGACGCCATTGAGCTGGGCGCGGCGACCGGTGCCTTGCTCGACGACCTTGCTCATCATCATCGCCATGTCGGCGGCGGCCTGCGCGCTGATCGCGCGGCGCGGCTTCGGTCCGTCGCGGTCAAACCGCCAGATGGTTTCGCCGCTTGCGTCGCGGACCTCGAGGATCGCGTGCGGCGTTACGGCCATCCCCTTGTTGGGGAACGTCGCATAGGCAACGGTGTGCTCGAGCACGGTCACCTCGTCGGCGCCGATCGGCAGCGAGGGCGTGTCCGGGAGCGGCGCGGTGATGCCCATCTTGCGCGCGGTCTCCACGATCATCGCCCGGCCGGCCTTCGGACCGCCCTTGCCGCCGAGCGCGATCGACAGCTTGACCGGGATGACGTTGATGGATTTGGTCAGCGCCTGCGTCAGCGTCACCGCGCCGGCGTGGGAGCGGCCGTAGTTCTGCGGGCACCAGTTGCCGATGCAGACCGGACTGTCGACGACGACCGAGGTCGGCTTGAAGCCGTTCATCAGCGCGGTGGCATAGACGTAGGGTTTAAACGACGAACCCGGCTGACGCATGGCGTCGGTCGCGCGATTGAACTGGCTCTCGCCATAATCGCGCCCGCCGACCAGCGCGCGCACGGCGCCGTCGAGGTCGGCCAGCACCGCCGCGCCCTGGTGCGCGTTATAGTCGCGCCCGTATTGCTTGAGCAGATTGCTCACCGCGTTGTCGGCGGCGCGCTGCAGGTTGGCGTCGAGCGCGGTGCGCGCGATGAACGTGCGCTCGGTGATGGTCTTGGGAAACTTGTCGACGAGTTTGCGCATCTCGTCGAAGGCGTAGTCGAGATAGTAGTTCGGCGCTGACTCGTCACGCCGGTCGATGGCGACGGCCGGATTGCGCCGCGCGCCGAACACCTGACCCTCGGTCATGAAGCCGGCCTCGACCAGGTTATCGAGCACGATGTTGGCGCGCGCGCGCGCCGCCGGCAGGTTGATGTGCGGGGCGAACCGCGATGGCGCCTTGAACAGTCCGGCGAGCATGGCGGCTTCCGACAGATTGACGTCGCGTACCGACTTGCCGAAGTAGTATTGCGCGGCCGCGTTGACGCCATAGGTGCCGCCGCCCATGTAGGCGCGGTCGAGATAGAGCTTGAGAATCTCGTTCTTGCGCAGCCGGGTTTCGAGCCAGACCGCAAGGAACGCCTCCTTCACCTTGCGCTCGATGGTGCGCTCGTTGTTGAGGAACAGGTTCTTGGCGAGCTGCTGCGTGATCGAGGAGCCGCCCTGCACGACGCCGCCGGCGCGCGCATTGGTCAGCATCGCGCGCGCCGTGCCGGCAAAATCGATGCCGAAATGCTCGAAGAAGCGGCGATCCTCGGTGGCGAGCACGGCCTTGACCAGGTGATCGGGCAAATCCTCGAGCGCGATCGAATCGTTCTGCTTGACGCCGCGCGAGCCGACTTCGCCGCCGTAGCGGTCGAGGAACACCACCGCGATCTCGGACTTCTTGAGCCAGTCCTCGTCGGAGGTTTCCTGGAACGCCGGGATGGCGAGCGCGAGCGCGAGGATGGCGCCGCCGAGGCCGAGCGTCGCCAGCTCCGAGAACGGCTCCACCAGCATCCAGCGCCGCCAGCCGGCGATGTGGAAGCGGTCCATGAAATCGGAAAAGCGCTCGTAGAGCTCGCGGCTGGCGCTGCCGGAGCGAAACACGCCGAAGTCGATCTGGGAATCGAGGTCGAGCAGCGAGCGCTTGAGCCGCGTCCAGAGGCTCGGGCCTTCGCCGGGGAAAAGGTCGCGCACGGGCTGCCGCTCGGGTTTGACGGGTTGGTGTGATCGGCCGGAGTTCTAGCGGAATCTCGCGGCCGCGGCCAATGAGATCGGCGTCGGCCGCCGCGCCACGCACAGGCCGTTGGTAGCGGCGCGAATATCGGCGCCGAGTCGGGCGGATTCGGGGCAGGCGGCCACGCCAAATAGCAGAGCTATATCAAATGGATATATTGAAAACGGCGCCTTAACCCGCGGCTGCAAGGCGACACCATTGCCGTGGCCGGCGCCGGCGCCGCCGGCGAGGGGTATCTCGCGGCGCGGGCTTCACGCTAAAAGCATCAAGACATGACCGCGGACCAACGCATGACCGACGCCCCGTTCTGGAAAACCAAGTCGCCTGCCGAAATGACCACGCCGGAATGGGAGAGCCTGTGCGACGGCTGCGGGCGCTGCTGTCTCAACAAGCTCGAGGACGAGGACAACGGACGCATCTATTTCACCGACGTCGCCTGCCGGCTGCTCGACGACCACGCCTGCCGCTGCAAGGACTACGACAACCGCGTGGCCGAAGTGCCGGATTGCCTGCAGCTCACACCCGAGAATATCGCCGACACGCCGTGGCTGCCGCCGACCTGCGGCTATCGTTTGATCGCGGAAGGGCGCGACCTCTACTGGTGGCATCCGCTCGTCTCCGGCGACCCCGACACCGTGCACGCCGCGGGCATATCGGTGCGCGGGCGCGTCTCGGGCTCGGAGACCGATATCCCCGACGCGCAGCTTGAGGATCATCTGGTGGACTGGCCGGGGGAAGTGCCGAAGTCGGGGATGACGAAGCGACGAACGCAGGCGTAGCGAAACCGCACCGCTCGTTCGCGGATATGTCTGCCGAAGTGCGCCGCGCGTAAGCGGAAGCCCGCAGGAGCGTAGTCACTCCAATTCGGTTGTTTGCGGCATGCGATTATGATAGAACAAAACAAGAACTATGAGATCGGCGATGCATTACGACGACGATGGATTGCCATTGGAAGAAGTTGGCGCGTGGGCCAAGGAGAAGCACGAGCGGCTTCGCCAATACGTCGACATTACCCGCGAGGCGCGTCGGAAATTTGTTGAGGGTCCAGGCGGCGCAACTTACATCGATCTGTATTGTGGATCAGGCCGGTCGCTCATTCGCGATACGGGCGAGAAAATTGACGGTAGCCCACTCGTCGCATTCAAGACCGCGCGCGCGGGCGGTGTACCGTTTTCGGAAATCCATCTCGCAGATGATTCCGAAGAATTCTGTCGGGCCGCCGAAAAAAGGATTATCGCTGCGGGAGGTACGCCAACGACAGAAGTCGGGCCGGCCGAGCAAACTGTTATTCGCATCGTTAAGCGGCTAAATCCCCATGGGCTGCATTTTGCATTTTTGGACCCGTTCAATTTGCAAGACTTGCCATTTTCGGTGTTTGAAACTCTCAGTAAGCTCAAGCGCATCGACGTTCTCGTCCACGTCAGCGCACAAGATCTGCAACGCAATCTCCATAGCTACATAGGACCCAGCGACAATCGCTTAGAACAATTTGCGCCCGGATGGAGAGTAGCTGTCGACACGAGGCGGCCACAGCACGCGATTCGCGCCGCAATCCTTGAATATTGGGCAGCAAAAATTGAGGCGCTGGGATTGCCGCCGGCCAAACACGCCGAACTCATTTCAGGAACTGCGAAGAATCAGAGACTTTACTGGTTGGTGTTGGCGGCGCGTCATAACTTGGCGAGGCAACTGTGGGGTAAGATTCGAAGTCCAACACGGCAGGGCGATTTGTTTGGCAGCTAAGATTTAGGGATTTCGCAATGGCCGCAAGCGACATCGAATGGACCGAAGCAACCTGGAACCCGATCGCCGGTTGCACGATCGTGTCGCCCGGCTGCACCAATTGCTATGCGATGCGCATGGCCGCGCGTTTGCAGGCCATGGGGATGGCGAAGTACGCCGGGACGACGCGCAGGTCGGGTAGGCGTCACGTCTGGACCGGCAAGATCAAAATCGACCGCCAGGCGCTGACCGCGCCGCTGGCGTGGAAGAAGGCACAGCGGATTTTCGTCAATTCGATGTCCGATCTGTTTCAGGAAAAGGCTGACGAGAAATTTATTCGCCAAGTCTGGCAGGTTATGGAGCGCGCGCGCTGGCATTCGTTCCAGATTCTGACCAAGCGGCCGGAGCGGATGCTTGAAGTTCTCTCCGGCTCCAACTTTCCAATACTCGAAAACGTCTGGCTTGGTACGTCGGTCGAGAGCCAAGACTACCTGGACCGGATAGACGTGCTGCGGCGCGTGCCCGCGCATATCCGCTTTGTTTCGTTCGAACCGTTGCTCGGGCCGATCGTCGATCCCAATTTGAGCGACATTCACTGGGCCATCGTCGGCGGCGAATCCGGTCCGCGCGCGCGGGCTATGCAGGCGTGGTGGGTCGAGGAACTGCGCGACGCGTGCCAGCGGCAGGGCGTTGCATTTTTCTTCAAGCAATGGGGCGGGAAGCGGAAGAAGAAAACCGGCCGGTTGCTCGCCGGGCGAGTGTGGGAGGATTATCCAACGCGCGCCGAACCTCAACGCGACGCGTCACACGCGTGAGTGTGGAGACGATGGCAATCGTCGAGGCAATGCGAGCGGAGAAGCGGTGATCGGTGGTCCAAAGGTTGCGCTGGAAATTCCTTTTCCGTACATGTGTTGCACACTGGAGCTCCGCTTATGCTCGCCCTTCGCCTGCCACCCGAGATCGAAGCGCGCCTTGATGCGCTCGCCAAAAAAGCCGGCCGCACCAAGAGCTTTTATGCGCGCGAGGCGATCGTGCGGCAGATCGAGGACATTGAAGACGATTACCTTGCGCGCCGCAGGCTCGCGCGCGGCGGCTTGCGCGTCACGTTGGAAAGCCTTGAGCGCCAGTTGAAAAGGCCCGGAGCGCGCTGACGGCGATGGCTGCCGAGACCTGACGCGCCTTGCAAGATTGCCAATTGCCGCCGGATGAAACGTCTGGCGGCGCGCTACGCCCTAGCTATGCGCCCGCATCGGCTCGGTGGGAAGTTCGGTCAGCCGCGCGCTGCGGCGTCCCGCTCAGCGCGTGCAGCTCCGCGGTCGTGATGCCGTAGAGCTTGGTGTGTAGATCGAGCCGGACGATCCGGAGCAAGCGCAACGTGTCGTCAAACCCGAGAGCGCGGCTGGTTTCGATATGCTCATTCAGGGACTGGATAATGCGCCGCAGCTCATCTCCCGGAGGCTTTCGCATGCAATGCCCTTTTGTCGCGCCGATCCCGCGGCGGCGGATCGGAAGCCACGGGTCTCGCCCGATTACCCGCCCGGTGCTGAATTTTGGTCATTTGCCGCGTCGCGCGCCGGCTTCGGACCAAGAACCGGCACGAATGTGCCGTTCCGCCAAAAAAAATTCTCAAATCAATACAATGGGGTAGCAACGACAAAAGGAAATAATACAGGGAAATTTGATAATAATCAGATTTATGGGAAATCATGCTTGACAGCGTGACGATGGTCCTATAGAGTTTCCCCACGCTCCACACATTTGCCCGTGCGGTCGCCTCCCGGCTACCGCCGCCCGCTCGGTCGGTCATGCCGTCATCGGCAGGGCCAGCGCTGCGCGCACCGGCGCTCTGGGCGCCCCATCCTTCAGGTGTCGGCCGATGCAGTCGCAAATTCCGCAAGGCGCGGACTTCATCCGCCGTGTGCGTCAAGCTTACGTGGACAAGAAACCGACCAAGCAGATTTGTGCCGAGAACGCCATCAGCACGCGACGAATGTACCGCTATATCGACGGCTGCCGCGAAACCGAGGCGCTCGGCCTGGCGCCGCTGCCGCGCCGCCTCACCGGGGTGGTCATGGCTCGCGGGCCCCAGGGGGCCGTCAAGCGGCGCCGGCGTCATCACTTCAAAGGCGGCCGCGTCGCGCTGGTCAAGCGCATCTGGCGCACCGCCGCCGCGCAGGTGCACGACATCGAAACCCGCATCCTCGACGCCACGCAGAAACC
>JBGPOB010000027.1:0-19019 GCA_041487815.1 Xanthobacteraceae bacterium
CACGATGATCGAAGGTCAATGACAGTGGCATGGTTCGATGCGGCGTCGCGTTCGCGGCGGCCCGCGCAGAGTTATTGGATATGCGTCCAGCGCCGACGATCGCAACTTGTGGCGGCATGATGATGAGAGCCGCGTGCCGACCTGCGAGCGTGCCGAAATTCGACAATGTGATAGTCGCACCACGCAAATCGGAAGGCGTGAGGCTGCGCTCCACGACAGATTTTTTCACGGCGTCGATTTTGCGCCGCAACTCTTCGGGCCGGAAGTGTGCGACGTCACGTAGTATCGGTACAAACAGTCCGTCTGGACTGTCGATGGCCAGTCCAAGATCAATCGACTTGTTGGTTCGCAGTGACAGCGAAGCTGCTTCAAAAGTCGCATTAAGCGATGGCTCGGCAGCGCAGCCTGCTACTAACGCTCGGATTAGGCGCAAGGTTACATCTTCATGTGCAGGCCAGGCGTCGATATCGGCTTCATCGTGCAAAGTGGCGTGCGCAACTTCGCGCCAGGCTCGCGCCATATTGATTGCCATGCTGCGTCGCGCGCCGCGAAGTGGTTCGCCAGTTCCAGCGGGTAGGGCAGCTGCGGCTGTATCTACATCGGCACGTGTTACCGTACCGCCTGGGCCAGTTGGGCGTGCGCGCGATAGATCAACGCCAAGCTCGCGTGCATGGGCGCGCACTGCTGGGCTTGCCAAAGTTGAATTCGAAGGAAGTCCTGTCGACTTTTCAGCCTTGTCCAGCGTCCGCGATGGCTTCGCCAGCTCGCCGACGACCGTCCCGGTCTCGGCGTGCGGACCTTGTTCGAAGGCGAGCAAAGGTGCGCCGACCTTTACGCGTTCACCAACCTTGGCTAGCAGCTTACCGATGTGCCCCGCCTGCGGCGAAGGGACTTCCACTACTGCTTTCTCAGTTTCAACCGATACCAAAGGCTGATCAATGACGACATGATCGCCCTCGGCGACATGCCAACTGACGATCTCGGCCTCTTGCAGGCCTTCGCCAAGATCGGGAAGATTGAACATATTCATGTATAGGCCATGGTGCGTCGCGCTGCGGCTACCACGCGCTCGACGTTCGGGATGTAATAGGCTTCGATGCGCGGATAAGGCATCATCGTATCGTAGCCGGTGATGCGTTCGACGGGCGCCAGCAGGCTTGTGAATGCTCCTTTGGCCGCGCGGGCTGCAATTTCTGCGCCATAGCCGCAGGTCAATGGCGCTTCATGAACAATGACGAGCCGCCCAGTTCGCACCACAGAGGACAGGATTGTCACGCTGTCGAGTGGTTTGAGCGTCGCCACATCGATGACCTCGGCGTCGATGTTCTCTGCTGCCAGGAGCTCCGCCGCTTCTAGAGCTTCATTGATCATCGCCCCCCAAGATACGATCGTCATGTCTCTGCCCACGCGCAACGTGAAGCAGCGTTCGAGTGGCGAGCTTTCGCCATCGTCCGTAACGTCTTCGCGCGCGGCTCGATAAAGCCTCGTCGGCTCCAGAAAAACGACCGGATCGGGATCTCGAATCGCTGCCAGGAGCAAACCATAGGCCCGCCGCGGTGATGACGGGATCACGACCTTCAACCCGGGGATATGGGCGAACATCGCTTCGGGACTTTCGGAATGGTGCTCAATCGCCTTGATGCCGCCGCCGGCTGGCGAGCGCAGCACCATCGGACAGGTCAGCCGTCCGCGCGTGCGCGCGCGCAACCGCGATGCGTGATTGATGAGTTGGTCGAGGCAGCTATAGGCAAAGCCAGAAAACTGGATTTCCGCCACGGGGCGAAAGCCCTGCGCCGCAAGCCCGATGGACACGCCGGCAATCGCGGCTTCGGCAAGCGGTGTGTCGATAACCCGGCCCTCGCCATATGCCTGTAATAGGCCGACAGTTGCGCGGAATACGCCGCCATCGATACCGACGTCTTCACCAAGCATCAGGACGCGCGGATCATCCGCCATCGCGCGCTTGAGCGCCAGATTGATCGCTTCCACGAGGCTGATGTCGCTCATGCCACATCCGTCGGCGCGTTGAGTGCCTCGTCGCGTTGTGTAATCAGCTCGGTGGGCAGGTCGGCATAGATGTTGTCGAAAATCGCCGACGGTGGTTGCGCCGAAGTCACCAGATATTCAGTTGCGGCGTCTTCAATCTTGCGATTGCAGTCTTGCAACAACGTTTCTTCCTGCGCTTTGTCCCAGGTGCCAATGTTCGTCAGATAGCTGCGCAGGCGCGCGAGGGGCTCCGCCGGCCAATGGCGACTCACCTCGGCATCGTCGCGATACCGGCTCGCATCGTCGGCCGTCGTGTGATCCGCTAATCGGTACGTAACAGCCTCTACAACGGACGGACCAGTGCCGGCCCGCGCTCTCTCCAACGCTTGTCCAACGACCGCCCGAACAGCCAGGACATCGTTGCCGTCGACCTGTTGTCCCGGGATCCCTGCAGCAACGGCTTTTTGCGCCAAGGTTTCTGCTGCGGTCTGCCGGGAAACCGGAACAGAGATCGCCCAGCCATTATTATTGATCACAAAAACGACGGGTACTTTCCAGACGCCTGCCATATTGATTGCTTCGGCTACGTCTCCTTTTGACGTGGCTCCATCGCCGAATACGCAAACCACTGCCCGCGCTTCGTTGCGCAGCCGAATGGCGAGCGCGACTCCGACGGCGTGCGATGCGTGCGATCCGACGGGAACGCAATTCGGGAAATCTTCGCGCGGACCTGCAAAGTCGTTGCCGCGTTCGTCGCCTCCCCAATAGAGGAAAAGCTCCTTCAGGGTGATACCGCGCCAAAGCTGGGCGCCGTGCTCGCGAAAGCTCGGGAGCAAGACATCAGTCGGCTGCATGGCCGCCGCCAGTCCAACCGCGACCGCTTCCTGTCCGAGTGATGAAGCGTAGGTTCCAAGTCGACCGGTCCTTTGCAGCGCAATGGCTTTCGCGTCAAACGCGCGCGTCAGAATCATCGCGCGATAAAGCGACGTCAGCTGATCTGCATCTCGCGCGAAATTCGGCAGTGGCGCAACAGGCTTCCCATTTGGATCGAGAATACGGCTCAAGGAAGGCTTGTAGTCGACGGTTGTCGTCATTGGCTTGCTCGCTTTCCACTCCGTTGGCCATGTGGTGAAACTGCCAATGAAGAATGTCGGCGGGGGGTGCCGTAAAGGGGTTGATCTTCCTCAATTTGAGGTCTGGCTTTTAATCATATTCTATTTGTGCCTGCCGGAAGCGGAAGGATCAAAAATGGAGGGATGGACATGAGCGCTGTAGGCCTCGAATCTCTCGAACACACAGTTCAGCTAACGCACGAGTGGATCAATGAATTGGACCAGCAGCTTGGCTGGAATAACAAAGCGCGCTCCTTTCGACTGCTGAAGGCCGTGTTGCACGCATTGCGTGACTGGTTGATCGTTGAAGAGGCGGCGGATTTCGCCGCCCAACTGCCCATGCTATTGCGCGGAGCCTACTATGAACAGTGGCGGCCAGCGACTGTGCCGGTCAAGCACCGGACTAAGGAGGACTTTGTCGCGCGCGTAGTCGCATCGTTCAAACCGGATCCACTGGAGTTGCCATCGCAGGCGGTAATGGTGGTCTTTGAACTTTTATCCAAGAAAGTTACCGCTGGTGAAATCAACGATGTGCGGCACGCGCTCCCGGAAGACTTGAGAAACTTCTGGCCGGAACGATACGTCGAGGCTGGAGCAGTACGATGACCACTACCGGGGCGACGCTATCGATCTCGCGTGAAAAGGTGTGCTTCTTCATTATCAAAGCGCACGAGTTCGATGTGAAAGACGTCGTTACCGATCCCGATGGTGCCTCTAACGCAACTGACGACGCAATGTTATCGGTGCTTGAGGACCATAAGGACGACCCGACCTATTATGAGCTGCGGTCATTCATCAATGCGCTGACCGAAGACGAGCAGATTGATCTTGTCGCCTTGACCTGGCTTGGACGCGGCGACGGGACAATTCAGGAATGGGACGAATTGCGTGAGGAAGCGACTCGGCTTCACAACAACCGCACGGCTCAGTACTTGCTCGCTAAGCCGATGCTAGGAGATCACCTCGAGGAAGGTCTCGCCCAATTTGGATACTCGTGCGAAGACGTTTAGACATCGCGCACTCATTCATTCATCAGCCAGAGTGGTGTGGCAATTCCATGCAACAGGCAGTGAAAATCGAGTTTCAAGGCATGAAGCCCGTTACGTGGCTTCGCAACGACATCTCGGCGCGCGTGGCGGCATTGGAAACCCGATATGGGCGTATAACATCATGTCGCGTCGTCCTAAAAGCGCCCAACCCTCGGCACCGGGTTGGGGGGCTCTATGAAGTAAACATCCGACTGGCGCTGCCGAACGGTCGCGAAGTCAACGTTGCGCGCACGGCGACGGCTGATGAACGGCACTCTGACGTAGCGTTTGCAATTAATGATGCCTTCAAGCGTGCTCGCCGGCGGCTGCAGGACCACGTGCGGCGGATGCAAAGTCAAGTGAAGGCGCATGAGCAGCCATTGATCGGCACTGTGACGAAGCTTGAGCCAGTCGATAAGCTCGGTATCATTGAGACACCCGATGGTCGTGAAATTTATTTTCATCCCAACGCCGTTCTCAACAACGGCTATTCAAAGCTCAAAATCGGACACCGCGTTTCTTTCCATGAGGAGGTTGGAAGAAAAGGGCCCCAAGCCAGTACGGTGCGGCCATTGGGGAAGCATCGGCTGATGTAGGCGTGTCCGCTATTCGAGACGTCAACAATTCAGCTTGTGTCACCGGTGATGGTGCGGCTGCATCACGATTGCCTGTCTCAAGCCGCGAGTGCTGATATGTTGCGTCTGCGGCTCATAGTCTTGCGCGCTAAGCCGTGAGGTTTGTGGATCACAATAGCGACCAGGTCCGGTACCCATGAATGATTCCGCCAAGCAACCACCGGCAGACACAGGAGGAAGCACTGGAGTCCCGAGCCAGGGGAATAAGCCAGATTCGTTGCCGCCGAAGACTGAATCCGCGCCGTCGGGATTAGCCGCGCTGACGGCGGAGCAACTTTACCGTTCAACGGATTTGAGCAAACTGGCTTTTGAGACAACCGCTGATATTGCTCCCGTCGAAGAGCTTGTTGGCCAGGCGCGCGCGGCAAGTGCGTTGCGGTTTGGTTCGCGGATCGACAAGCCAGGCTTCAACCTTTTTGTCATCGGGCCGCATGGAGCGTCGAAGCTGGAAGCCGTTAGGGCTGTTTTGGTGGAACAGGCCCGACATCAGCCGAGCCCTTCAGATTGGGTCTATGTCAACAATTTCGTCGACCCTGATAAACCGATCGCCATAAAGTTTCCGGCCGGCCGTGCGCCTGGATTCAAGGCTGCGATGCATGCACTCATCGACGACGTCAAGACTGCGTTGCCAGCGGTCTTCCGAAGTGAAGACTATCAGTCACGACGGACCGCCATCGACGAGACATTTCAGAAAAAGCAGGGACAGGCATTTGGCTCGCTGCGAGAGGAGGCGACGAAGAAGGAAGTGGTCATCGTAAGGACTCCCTTTGGATTTGCGCTGGCTCCGACAAGTAACGGAAAAATTATACCTCCAGAGGAGTTTAACGCACTGCCCGAGGCCAAACGCACGGAGTTACAGAACACGATCCAGGTGTTGGAACGAGAGCTTGAGCGCATCGTTCATCAGCTTCCGCAGATGGAGACGGAGCGTCGCGACGAAATCCGACGACTGAATCGAGAAACCGCGCAATTTACTGTTGGCCAACTGGTCGAAAAATCCAAATCCAGCTTTGGCGACCTTCCTAAGATTGTTGAAGTCGTCGAGCGTGTACGTGCAGATTTAGTCGACAACATCGCGCTTTTCATCTCGGAGGGTGACGACAGCGAAAGCCGATCCGACGCCACGAATGAGCGTGCTGGCAGCCCCTTTGATCGCTACGACGTCAACGTCCTTGTCACGCAAGGTGAACACGATCTCGGCGTGCCTGTGATCGAGGAGTTGCACCCTACGCTCGGCAACTTGGTCGGCCGGATCGAATATCTTTCGATGCGCGGCGTCTTGGTAACGAACTTCCGTCTCATCAAGGCGGGCGCACTGCATCGTGCCAACGGCGGGTACTTGCTTTTGGATGTTCGACACCTCCTGAGCGAACCATTCAGCTGGACCGCGCTGAAGCGGACGCTTTACCGCGGTGAAATTGCGATCGAGGACATCAGCCGTTTTTTGGGGCTGACTAATACGGTATCGCTTCAGCCAGACCCGATCCCCCTGAAGATAAAGGTGGTCTTGTTTGGAGATCGGCTATTGTATTTTTTGCTTACGACTTTTGACCCGGAGCTAAGCGATCATTTCAATGTCGTCGCCGATTTTGAGAATGACTTCGATCGAACGCCGGAAAATGAAGCTGTGCTTGCTCGGTTGAGTGCAATGATAGTAAAGCGGCTCGACCTAAGGCCATTCGACCGCCAAGCGATAGGCCTGCTCCTGGAACACGCCGCGCGGCTTGCTGACCATGCTGGTAAGCTGACTTTGATTACCGATCGGCTGCAAGAAGTGTTGAGCGAAGCGGATTTTTGGGCCGGGGAGGCAAAGCGCAAGATCGTCGTGCGCGAAGACGTTGAAAAAGCCATCAACGAAAGAATCTTTCGCTTGTCGCGGTTGCGCGATCGCGCGCAAGAGGCAGTTATTGAAAAGATTTCGCTCATCGAAACATCCGGTTCGCATGTTGGACAGATCAACGGTCTCAGCGTTCTCGAGTTGGGTGGATTTTCGTTTGGCCGGCCCAGTCGCATAACGTGTCAGGTCAGGCCGGGAGCGGGGAAGGTTGTCGATATCGAGCGCGAGGTCGAACTTGGCGGCCCGATACACTCCAAAGGCGTGCTGATTCTTTCGGGGTTCCTCGCGGGTCGCTACGCGCTCGACACACCGATGTCGCTTTTTGCCAGTCTTGTCTTCGAGCAGTCTTATGGCGGAGTTGAGGGCGACAGCGCTTCTTCCGCCGAACTCTATGCACTGATGTCGGCGCTGGCAGACGTCCCGATACGCCAGGATCTTGCCGTGACTGGCTCCGTCAATCAGCACGGTGAAGTTCAGGCAATCGGCGGCGTTAATGAGAAGATTGAGGGCTTCTTTGATATCTGTAATGCGCGTGGGCTCACTGGCACCCAAGGGGTCTTAATTCCTCAAGCCAACGTACAACATCTGATGTTGCGGCGGAACGTGGTTGAGACCTGCGCCGCGCGGCGCTTTGCTGTCTATCCGATCGCAACCATTGGCGACGGTATCTCCCTTCTGACGGGACTGCCTGCCGGAGAACGCGAGAGTAATGGCCGTTTCCCGCAAGGAAGCATGAATCAACTAATCGAAGATCGGCTGCGATCGTTTGCCTCTATCCGGAAGAGCTTCGGCAAGGATGCCGAGCTCGACCGGCTGAGTACCTGATCATGCCGAGATATTCTGAATTCAAGCGTGTCGTGCTGGGACTACAACACAATAGATCGCCCGCCGGGCTCAAAGTAGCTATGGAAGTTGCCGCGTTGCTGCGGCTCGAAGTCTGTGGGTTCTTCGTAAAGGAGGAGGGCCTAGCGAACTTCGCGGCGTTGCCGTTCGCGCGGGAACTCAATCCCCTGAGTGGCGCTTGGCAGTCGATTGACGTCGAGCGGCTTTCACTTCAAGTCGATGCCGCGGCAAGCAGCGCAGAGCGCCTGCTGGCGGAAGCTGTAAGTCGACGAGGACTCTCGTTTCAGTTTCAGATCGTTCATGGATCGATCACTGAAACAATCGCTTCGCTCACGCGGAGCGGCGATATCTATGTTGCTTCAGTGCCTACGAGCCCACTGGAACGTGCCACGGGTTCATTCCAGTTGTTGCTCGACACGGCACTGCGGTCCGCAGCCGCCGTACTTCTCGTTCCGAGTCGTCTTGATCGGCAGACTGGCAGCATTGTTGCAGTCGCAAACGATCGAAATGACATCTGCATTGATGTTGCAACAGCCATTGCAGGTGCCGCAAAGGAAGACCTTGTTATTATAGAAGACTTCGCAGTCGAGACTGAACCGCAGGTAGCCACTGGCGCCGCACGGGCGGAGGTTAAAATAACGCGACTTCGTGGCGATCAGGTTCGGTCCTGGAATACTCGCGACATTGTGTCGTTCTTTCAACCATTGCAGGAGCGCCTCGTGGTTATCAGCGGAAATACTGCCGCCGATGTAATTGCAACGTCGATTGCCGGTGCGCGACGAGTGCCGGTGCTGATTGTTGAGCCTACAAGATGACATCCAATCGTTGGGTTTGGCAGTCCGGGTGATCTGAGTTCATTCGCCACAGCGAGTCTGCTTATGGCCCTGAACGGACCTTATGCTCTCGACGAATGAGCGAGATGGGCAACGATTGGCCCAAGATCAGGCTAGTCCTTCAATCTGCTACCAATGCGCTGCGGGCCCAATGCGCATAAAAGCCTGTAGCTTGCGATTGTTCGCATCGCTTCACGAGTTAGGGAAATATTGGCTACGAGATGGCCGTGCCACGTTCGCCAGTTTCCGCGCCTGATCCGCATCCATCAAGGCGGCTCTCGCCCAATGTCGCCGCGCTTGGATACGTCAGCATGCTCACGGCCATGTCGTCGGCAATGATCTACGGCCTCTTGCCGGTCTATATGGTGACAGTTCTCGGCATTAGTATCGCGTCGGTCGGCGTCATCGAAGGAATGGCGGAGGCTGCAAACTCCCTGATCAAGATCGTTTCGGGGGCGGTGAGCGACTGGATTGGACGCCGCAAGCCCCTTGTCGTCTTCGGATATACGCTATCAGCGGTCATCAAAACGATATTCCCGGTCGCGGGGACTGCGCCCGCTGTGCTGGCAGCGCGCGTCATTGATCGGCTGGGCAAAGGCATTCGCGACGCCCCGCGCGATGCATTCCTGGCAGACCTCACAGCCAAGGAAATCCGCGGAGAGGGCTTCGGCTTGCGCCTGGCGCTCGCCATTTCTGGTTTCGTTGTAGGGCCGCTTATTGCGATCGCCCTGATGAAACTAAGCGGCGATAATTTCCGTTTGGTGTTCTGGATCGCGCTGATCCCGGCCTATCTCTCAATCGTCGTGCTGCTCATCACCGTCAAGGAATTGCCACTTAATCATGACGAAAGCCAACGGTGGCTCTCAATTCATCGTAGCGACGTCATAGCATTGCCGGCGGCTTTCTGGTGGGTGATTGCAATTGCAAGCCTCTTGTCGTTGGCGCGCTTCAGTCAAGCATTCCTGGTGCTCAAGGCCCATGACATCGGCGTAGATGCTGCCTTCGTGCCAATGGTATTGGTTGTAATGCATCTCGTATTTTCGGCGGCAGCGTATCCATTCGGCGTTCTCGCGGACCACCTCGATCGCCGCCTTCAACTCGGGATCGGCACGGTTATCTTGATTGGCGCCGATGTAGTATTGGCCAATGCGAGCACCGTCTGGCTGACGGCGTTGGGTGCCGCACTCTGGGGCTTGCAGATGGGCGTAACACAGGGGCTGCTCGGAGCTACTGTCGCCGACGTTGCCCCCGATCGCCTGCGCGGCACCGCGTTTGGGATCTATGATTTTGCCATCGGTATCGGGACGTTTATCGCGAGTGCCGGAGCCGGCGCTCTCTGGATGGCTGGCGGTCCGTCCATGGCCTTTGGCTTCAGCGCAGGTATTGCTACCGTAGCGGCATTCATGATGATGCTTCGACCATTGCCTCAAACGATAACCACAGCATCCTGATTAAATTTCTGCCACAGGGATTGGGACGATGCGTATCGGAGCCGAGGGCGTGATACTTTTTGGTCCTGCCGTCGAAGTTTGATCGTGATTACGGTCCTCAAGGCGTCGGCTGAGGCGTATGTCTGTTGTCGGCCCAAAGCTGACGTGCCAACTACACGCACGAATGTCCGCTCGTCGCAGTACAGCGGACGTTGCTCGTGCTTGGAGACATCATGGATCGAGCACGCGCCATCCCTGATCGGCTCGACCCGTCGCGACTGCCTTGATCACGTCGTCGAATTTGGCGAGCGGCACCTTCGGCATCTGCTTCGGTGCTACGCAAACTATTACAATCAAACCCGGACGCACCTTTCATTGAATAAAGATTCGCCGGTGAGCCGCCCTATAGATACCGTCGGCCGCATTCTGTCCGTGTCAATTCTGGGCAGCTTGCACCACCAATACATCCGGGTTTAGTTTCCGACAGGGCCACCACATTCATCCATCGGATATCGGCCGCCCGCGCACCGACATTCGCGCCCTTCGCTCTCCACCTAGATGAGAGCACCCCGACGCGGCAATCTCTATCCCCTGGTACAAAAAGGCCGCCAGGCCGGACGGGTTGAAAGGATGGAAGCAAGCCCGCCCAATATTTTAGAAACATGAGGCAGGAGTGGGCCGCACTTCCACACAAACCAGCTACGATTTCCAAATCCTGCTAGCGTTCATGTGCTTGCGTGGCTAGACGAATGCGCAACCCTCGCGCAGCCCCAGCTTCTTGAAGACCTTCGCCGCCGGACAGAAGCCGGTGAATGCGGACTGCAGCAAATTCAGTCCAACGAATGCCGTCAGCAGAAACCAGTAGGGGCTTACGAGCAAGCCAAGCGCCAAGCTGATGAGGACCATAATTCCAGCGAAAGCAAAAACTGCCCGATCGATATTCATCATCCTTCTCCCAATAAGCAGGCGCTGATGGCCATCGCCACCTGCAAGCTGCCATCGAGTTCGCCCGATCGCTGCGCGTGACGCATCCCGGGCTACATGATTTAAGAACTTCTCATCTTCGGCTGAAACAACATTGAATTAGATCAAGGAATAACTGCTTAACTTCCTGCAGATGGAGCTAGACTTTCGGCGTGAGTTTGGCGTGAGTTTAACGACGGAACGAGTTCAACGAAGGAAATAGTGATGCGAGTTCCAATACTTGCACTTATCGGTCTCGGCGTAGTCGCGGCTCTCGCTTGTTCCGCGCACGCTGCCGATAGTTTCACCGTCGCTCCCGTGGTGATTTCAGATGAAAAGGCCGTGTTCGCAACCGTCGAAAGCGCGAGAATCGTTGCAGCACGGGCACGCATCGGCGGCACCGTGGCGGAACTCGCGGTGAAGGACGGCGACCGGGTTGAACGTGGCCAGGTCTTGGCGACAGTTGGCGACGAGAAACTTGTGTTGCAGCTGAGGTCGCTCGATGCGCAGATTGCGGGGCTCGACGCACAGGTCGCGCAGTCTCAGACGGACTTTGCTCGCATTGAGGGACTGGTCGAGCGCGGCACGCTGCCGCGAACCCGGTTCGATGAGGCACGCACCGCCCTCAATGTCGCGCAAAACGCCTACCGTTCGCGGGTCGCGGAACGATCAGTGGTGCAGCAACAGCTTAGCGAAGGTCAGGTTCTGGTTCCAACGACCGGCCGTGTCCTGAAGGTGCCGGTTACGGTTGGCACGGTATTGCTCGCCGGCGAGCCCGTTGCGACTATCGCCGAGGGAAATTTCGTGCTGCGCCTGCGCGTTCCCGAACGCCATGCGCGCTTTCTTAAGGCGGGCGATTCGATTCGCCTCGACGGCGCGGACATCGGTCAATCGGGACCTCGGTTCGGCACGATGCGCCTCGTCTATCCTCAGCTCGAGGATGGCCGGGTGGTGGCCGATGCGGCCGTGGAGGGCCTCGGGGACTATTTTGTCGGCGAGCGCATTCGTGTCTGGATATCCGGCGGCGAACGCTCGGCCTTTGTCATTCCCGCGCGTTTCATCATCACACGCTTTGGCGTCGACTACGTCAGGGTGCGCCAAGACGAGCGTACCGTTGTTGATGTTCCGGTCCAGCGCGGCCGCGATCTGCCGAGGCCCGATATGCCGGACGGCCTTGAGATCCTGTCGGGGCTGACGACCGGCGACCGGCTGGAGCGGCTGTGAATCTCGGACTTTCGGGGCGATTGACGCAGGCGACGATCCGCTCGCCGCTCACGCCATTGCTACTGCTTGCCGCGTTCGCGGTCGGGCTGATTGCATTGTTCATTATTCCGCGCGAGGAGGAGCCGCAGATCAGCGTTCCCATGGTCGACATCATGGTGCGAGCTGACGGGCTCAAGGCGCCGGACGCGGTTCAACTTGTCACTAAACCGCTCGAAACCATCGTTAAGAGCATCGACGGTGTCGAACACGTCTACAGCCAGACACAGGACGACCGCGTCATGGTGACCGCGCGCTTCCTCGTCGGCACCAAGGCGGAAGATGCAATCCTGCGCGTCCATGAAAAGATACGCGCAAACTTTGACCGCATACCTGTCGGCATTCCAGAGCCCTTGATCGTCGGACGCGGCATCAACGACGTTGCGATCGTGGTGCTGACGCTCTCGCCCGCGCCGGAGGCGGCCGCGCGCTGGACCGACAAGGACCTCTTTCAGCTCGCCGACGAATTGCGTGCCGAACTCATGAAAGTGGACAACGTCGGCCTGAGCTACATTTCCGGCGGCAGCCCCCAGCAGATTCGCGTCGAGCCAAACCCGGAAAAGCTCGCGCTCTATGGCGTCACCCTGCAACAGCTTGTGGCGAAGGTCCGCGACGCTAATCGCTCATTCCAAGCCGGCCAGGTGCGCGACGCCGGCACGACGCGCACGATCGCCGCGGGTCAGACGTTATCCGGCGTGCCCGACATCGGACTGCTTCTCGTGACAACACGAGACGGCCGGCCGGTCTACGTTCGCGACGTGGCGAATGTCGTCATTGGGCCGAGCCCGCTGGAGCATCGCGTGTGGACCGACATGCCCAGCGCCGATGGCGCATGGTCGCGGACGCCCGCGGTGAGCCTTGCGATCGCCAAGCGCGCCGGCGCCAACGCGGTCGTCGTGGCGGAGGACTTGCTTGCCCGGTTGGAGATGCTTAAAGGACGCTTGATCGCGCAGGATGTGACTGTCGCCGTGACGCGCGACTACGGCGAGACCGCGAACGAGAAGGCTAACGAACTGCTGTTCCATTTGGGCCTCGCGACGCTGTCGATCGTCGTGCTGATCGCGGTCGCAATCGGATGGCGTGAAGCGATCGTGACCCTTGTCGTCATCCCGACCACGATCCTGCTTACACTCTTTGCCGCGAACTTGATGGGCTACACCATCAACCGGGTCAGCCTGTTCGCGCTGATCTTCTCCATCGGCATCCTGGTCGACGACGCGATCGTGATGGTCGAGAACATCGCCCGGCATTGGGCCATGAAGGGCGACCGCACGCGCCTGGAAGTGGCGATCGAAGCCGTCGCGGAGGTCGGCAATCCGACCATCGTGGCGACGCTCACGGTTGTCGCCGCGCTGCTGCCGATGCTGTTTGTCTCCGGTCTGATGGGCCCCTATATGGCGCCGATCCCGGCCAATGCCTCGGCAGCGATGCTGTTCTCATTCTTTGTCGCGGTGGTGGTCGCGCCGTGGCTGATGCTGCGGCTTGCCCCGCGCGGTCCTCGGCTGGATGACAAAGGCCACCATAGCGATGGCGGCCCACTTGGCAGGCTCTATCGTCGGATCGCCATACCCGTCATCGGTTCGAAGCGGTCGGCTTGGATATTCCTTATTACAGTCGGCGTGGCGACGCTCGCGGCCTGCACACTGTTCGCAACCAAGGCCGTCACGGTCAAGCTGCTGCCGTTCGACAACAAATCTGAACTGGCGATCATCATCGATCTGTTCGAAGGAGCGAGCCTTGAGGACACCGAGCGAACGTTGTTCGCAGCCGCGGAAATCGTGCGCGGACTCCCGGAGGTGCGCTCGATCCAGACTTACGCCGGGACGCCCGCGCCATTCAACTTCAACGGGCTCGTCCGCCACTACTATGCTCGCGAGCAACCTGAGCTCGGTGAACTGCAAGTCAATCTGGCCCCGCGTTCCGACCGTCGTCGCACGAGCCACGCGGTTGCGCTTGACCTGCGTGAACGGTTGAAGGCGCTGAAGCTGCCTGACGGCACAGCGATGAAGGTCGTCGAAGTTCCGCCGGGACCGCCGGTGCTTGCGACCCTCTTGGCAGAGATTTACGGCCCCGATTCGACGATGCGCCGCGCGGTGGTTGCCGAACTGAAGAAGATCTTCGCCTCGGTGCCATTCGTCGTCGATATCGACGACTCAATTGGCCTGCCACGGCCACGTCTGAGGATTTCGATCGACCAGGACCGGCTGGAGTTCTTCGGCGTCGAGCAACGTGACGTCTATGATACGGTTCAGGCGCTGCTCGTCGGAATACCCGTTGGCTATTCGCATCGCGGCGAGGGACGTAATCCCATTGAAATTTCCATTCGCCTGCCCAAACGCGATCTGGCCTGGACCGAAGCTCTCGCTTCCACACCGGTCCCCGCCAACGCCTTGCCCGGCAGCAAGACGGTGGTCGAACTTGGCGAAGTCGTGCGGGTTGCCAAGGAAGCTGGCTCAGCGAGCATCTTTCGTCGCAACGGTCGCTTTGCGGACATGGTCATGGCCGACCTGGCCGGCGCATACGAAGCGCCGATCTATGGCATGCTTGAGATCGCAAAACGCGTCGATGCCCATGATTGGGGCGCCTTGCCAAAGCCCACTATCCGCCTGCACGGGCAGCCCGAGGACGAGTCGAAGCCGACGCTGCTGTGGGACGGCGAGTGGGAGGTCACCTATGTCACCTTCCGCGACATGGGCGCGGCATTTGCGGTCGCCATTCTTGCCATCTATGTGCTCGTGGTCGCGCAGTTCGGCAGCTTCAAACTGCCGCTCGTCATTCTGACGCCGATCCCGCTGACGCTGATCGGCATCGTGGTTGGGCATTGGTTGCTGGACGCGCCGTTCACCGCGACATCCATGATCGGATTTATCGCGCTTGCCGGCATCATCGTGCGCAACTCGATCCTACTCGTCGACTTCATTCGGCATGGCGCCACGGCAGGAAGAACTCTACGCGATGTCTTGTTGGAAGCCGGCGCGGTGCGGTTCAAGCCGATCCTGCTGACCGCGCTCGCCGCGATGATCGGCGCCGCAACCATCCTGCTCGATCCGATCTTCCAGGGCCTTGCGATTTCACTGCTGTTTGGACTGGCGTCGTCAACATTGCTGACGGTCCTCGTGATCCCCGCGATCTACGTGGTGTTGAAGCCCAACTGAACGCGATTCAAGGATCCAATTTCGGCCTGGCGCGTCCAAAACAGTGTCCCGAGCGCGGGCAGGGTCGGTGTGCCAAATGGATTGAAATTGAGGCCGCCCCCCATGCAGCTTTTCGGCGTGTCCGGCATCTTCTTGGCGAGAATGCCCTTGCTTGCGCCGGTAACAATCGCGACGCGATCCTGAAGTTGCTTCACCGCTTCGCCGCTCCCACATGCAGTCTTTCCGCGCGCGTGCCTCTGGCCTCAGATTGAAAGCACGATAGCGTGCTCAGTCTCCCGGCGGATATTTCGTACATCGATGCCACTCCACATTCGCGGTTCCTGTTACGAACTGTTCGCAATCTGTGGTCGCCCTTGCGATGAAAGCGATGTTGTAGCCGCGAGTTGATGGGTGCGAGCCACGTGCTCCGGACCGCGAGTCGACATGCACGATGCGCATCGCTGCATCCACTAAATCAACGCAATTGCATGACTTCGCTCTTGGCTGCAAAGGTGCGCGATCGTAGACAATCTAGAAGTATCGAGCGGGGCAGGGGAGGCGACAGATGATCACGTCGATTGGCAACCTGACATTCAGTGGCGTGATGCAGGTCGCCTATATCGTTCCCGATTTGAAGAAGGCGATGGCGGATTACACCGCAAACCTGAAAATGGGCCCGTGGTTCGTTTCCGAACGTTTTGCTGGAACGGAAAAGATCTACCGTGGCACACCGACTGACGTGAATATGACGATCGCCATGACCTACGCCAATCAGATGAATATCGAGCTGATCCAGCAGATCAATGATGTGCCGTCAGTCTATCGCGATATCAGTGATAAAAGAGGGTTCGGCTTTCACCATTGGGGTGTAGCGACATACGCGTTCAACGACGATTTGGCGAATTATCGTGCTCGCGGGTACGACGTTGCATTCTCGACAATGCTGCGGGGTGCGCGCTTGGCCTATTTGGATACGACCGCGGATCTGCCGGGCATGGTGGAACTCATCGAAATGAACGGCGATCGGGAAACGATGTTCCAAACGATGTACGCCGCTACATTGAGCTGGGATGGAAAGGACCCTGTGCGTCCGCGTCAATGAAGGCTTTGTTTGAAAAATTATCGTATCCAAAAGCGTTCGGTTTTCTATTAAAAAATGTCAGGACGACAGATGACAACTGGGGCACCCAAATCGACAACGGAGCGGACACCGACGCGCAACAGCGCGATCGAGCGCAACTTCGCCCTGACCGACGAGCAATTGCTGGAAATGTACGGCAAAATGCTGCTCATCCGTGGCATGGAGGAACGACTCGGCGCCGACCGTGCGGCCGGCAATTTACCGGGTGGCGTGCATCTCTACATCGGGCAGGAAGCGGTTGCCGTTGGCGTGTGCGCGAATTTGGAGGATCAAGATTGGATTACAAGTACGCACCGAGGGCACGGTCATTTTTTGGCTAAGGGCGGCGATCCGAACGCGATGATGGCGGAGATATGGGGCAAGAAGACCGGCATCTGCCGCGGCATGGGTGGGTCGATGCACGTGGCGGATGTTTCCAAGGGCATGCTGGGAGCAAATGGAATCGTAGGTGGCGGGCTCGCGATCGCGGCCGGCGCTGCGTTCGGCGCAAAACTGGAGAAAAAGGGCCGCGTTGCGGTGGCGTTCTTCGGCGACGGTGCCGCGAACCAGGGGGTGTTCATGGAAACGCTCAACATCAGCACGGTGTGGGGGCTGCCGCTGATTTTTCTGTGCGAGAATAATCTCTACGGCGAATTCACGCCATCGCGGACCGTAACCGCCGGCAATCTCGTCGATCGCGCCAAGGCGTTCGGAATCCCCTGCACGGTTGTCGATGGCAACGATGTCGAGGAGGTATGGAAAGCAACGGCGGTGGCGGTTGAGCGTGCCCGCGCGGGTGCCGGTCCCACTTACGTCGAGGCGAAGACATACCGGTTTCGCGGACATATGGAGGCCGAGCGCGAACTGCTGGCAGGCGGAAAATACCGCGAGCAGGAAGAGATTGATGAATGGCGCAAGCGCGATCCGATCGATCTCTTGAAGCGCCGCCTTGAGGCATCCGGCAGAATCAAAGTGCAGACATTGAAGGAAATCGAGCGCCGAGCGGCATACCGCGTTGCGCAAGCCGCAGCGTTCGCCGAAGCAGGTGAACCGGCTGATCCGGACCTGTCGGCCGACCTGATGTTTGCCGATCACAAAGCTTGATTGGAGACGACATGGCACGCAAGCGCTATATTCAGGCCGTCAACGAGGCTTTGTTCGAGGAGATGGAGCGAGATCCGAAGGTCATCCTGTTCGGAGAGGACGTCGAACTCGCCATCTTTGCGGATACGCGTGGCTTGCTCGATCGCTTCGGTCGCGACCGCATCCGCAATACGCCGATTTGCGAAGCAACATTGACCGGCATGGCTGTCGGTGCGGCCGCGAGTGGCTATCGTGTCGTTCTGCACATGATGTTCGCAAACTTTGTCTATACCGGATTTGATGCGATTGCGAACCAGATGGCGAAATTGCGCCTGATGACCGGCGGTCAGATGAATCTTCCGATCACCATCATCGCCGGATATGGCGGAGGGCGCTCCAGCGCAGCACAGCACTCCGACACACCTTATCCTTTGCTGATGAATCTCGGCGGGATCAACGTGCTGACGCCGGCAAGCCCCGCTGATGCCAAGGGCCTGCTGAAGCAGGCGATCCGCGGTCATGACCCAAGTTTCTTTCTTGAAGCGAGCGGCCGCGGCGCGGAAATGGGTGATGTTCCCGAGGGCGACTACACGATTCCATTTGGCAGCGCTTCGATTTTGCAGGAAGGCAGCGATATCACGATCGTTGCGATCGGGACGATGGTGCGGCACGCCCTTGCGGCCGCCAAACAACTTTCCGAATGGGGTGTCAGCGCCGAGATCATCGATCCGCGAACGCTTGTGCCTCTCGATGAGACCTCGATCATTCGGTCGGTTGAAAAGACCGGCCGGCTCATTGCAGTCGATGAGGCGCGAGATCGCTGCAGTGCTGCAAGCCACATCGCGGCGATCGTAGCCGATGGCGCATTTCACGCACTGAAGGCACCCATTAAACGCATAACGGTGCCCAACGTTGCGATGCCCTATGCGCCCAATGCCGAGCGGCAAATCCATCCGAATCCCGACAAGATTTCGGTTGCGGCCATGAATATGCTTGGCAGGCAAATCGAGGCCCGGCCGTCATGAAGGTAGGGCTGAAGTTGGCAAGACTGGGGATGAATATGGAAGAGGCCACGATCGTAAGGTGGCATAAACAACCGGGCGACGTCTTCAAAGCCGGTGATGTGCTGTATGAGATCGAAACCGAGAAAGTGACTCAGGAAATCACCGCTCCTGATGGCGGCGTGATGCTCGAATTGTGCGTGCCGGAGGGCGAGAATGCCTTGGTTGGAGCGACCGTGTGTCGAATCGAGGCTGCCACAATAGATCAGGCATGATGGACTTAATCCCACGCCACATAAATCGCACTTGCATGGCTAACTTCGGGCCGAAGCGGCGCCCGGACGATCCGGACCAGCGCCGCGCAGATATTGCGAGATCGCATTTTCGGGACATTCCGGCGGCCATCGTTGTTTCGTATCAGCGCCGAAACCGTACGCATTGCGCCGGCGTTCGTTCGCGGCCTTAGTTGCCAAGCATTCCGAAAGAGATGGTTTGCCTGGGCTCTACCAGCGACGTAACATTCGCTTGAAATGCGACGCTTCTGACTTTGAATCGGGGATCGAGGGTTGGCCGTGCTTGATGAAAACACCGGAGTGGCTCAGGGACCTGCGCCAACCCCGCAATTCGCGAATGGTGAAATTGCATCGCTTTATGCCGAACGACGCAAGCGTTTGGCCGATGTGATCGCGCTCCGGCAGCCCGACCGCGTGCCGATGTTTTACAATTCTGCTTTTTGGCACGCGACATATTCCGG
>JBGPOB010000028.1:0-18464 GCA_041487815.1 Xanthobacteraceae bacterium
CCACCCCGCCCGGCGAGTTGATGTACATCGAAATTTCCTTTTTTGGATTTTCAGCTTCCAAAAACAGCAGCTGTGCCACGATCAATGAGGACACACCATCCTCGACCGGCCCGGTGATGAATATGATGCGTTCCTTCAGCAGGCGCGAGTAAATGTCATAGGCGCGCTCACCGCGATTGGTCTGCTCCACGACCATGGGAACGAGATAGTTCATGTAGGTTTGGTGCGGGTCGCGCATTGCCTTAGCCTGCTTCTTGCCAACGTTTCGAGGTCGCCGGCGTCATGCCATTGTTCGTAGTTGTATTCGCAGTTGGCGTGCCGGAAGCCTAGTCGTCGTGTATGCCGCGACCCAGGCAGCTGGCATCGCACCATTACCTACAGAGAAACGCTCAAAGACATACTCACACTGTATCCTGATAAGACGCAAATATAGATAAGGCGGCGCGCGCTCCTTGCAAGCCTCACGGCGTTGCTGGCGCCAATCGCACTGGGCGCGTTTTCGATTCGCCCCGCATCCTGCCAGCGCGGCGACGTGGCATCAGGTGTTCGCGCCGGCGCTCGCGTCTTCGTCGTCCGGCTTGAATAATTCTTCGCGCGAAACCTTTTTCTCGGAAACGCTTGCGAGTTCCAGGACAAAGTCCACGACCTTCTCCTCGAACAGCGGCGCCCGGATCTGCGCCATGGCCTGAGGATTCTTGCGGTAGTAATCCCAAACCTGCTGTTCCTGTCCGGTGAATTGGCGCGCGCGCTCCACGACCGCGCGGCTGATGTCGTCGTCGGCGACCTTGATGTTGTTCTTCTCGCCGATTTCCGCAAGCACCAAACCGAGCCGCACCCGACGGTCGGCGATAAGTCGATAGTCTTCGCGCGCCTTTTCCTCTGTGGTGCCTTCGTCGGCGAATGTCCGGTTTTGCGAGTCGAGTTCGGATTTCACATTGCCCCAGACGGAATTGAATTCTTCTTCCACCATTGTCGGCGGCACGCTGAACTTGTGCAATTCGTCGAGCCTGTCGAGCAGCGCGCGCTTGAGCTTGGCGCGGCTCGCGGCCGCATGATCACGCGTCAAACGGTCCTTCAGTGCGTCGCGTAATTTTTCCAGCGATTCAAGCCCCATCGATTTTGCGAACGCCTCGTCAATAACGACATCACCGGGCGTCTCGATCGACTTGGCGGAAACTTGAAACACCGCTTCCTTGCCGGCAAGTTGTTCCGATAAATAATTGCGCGGAAATTGCACGGTCACGGTCCGCGTTTCCGCGGCCTTCATGCCGACGAGTTGCTCCTCAAATCCGGGGATGAACGTCTTCGACCCGATATTGACGCCGATGTCTTCGCCGGTGCCGCCATCAAACGGCTTGCCCTCGAGCGTACCGGTGAACGAGACCGTGACCTTGTCGCCATTCGCCGCCACGGCGCCCTCGCCCTTGGCGTGAAACGGGCGGGTCTGTTCCGCCATTCGCTGCAAGGCGTCCGCGATTTCCGTGTCCGTAACTTCGGCAACCTGCCGTTCAACCTTGATCGACTTGAAATCGGCGAGCGCGATCGCGGGCAGGATTTCCAGCGCGATGGTATAGGCAAGATCGGCGCGTCCGGAGAATACGCTGTCGATCTCGGCCTGATCCTCCGGCAGGGTCACGCGCGGCTCCATCGCAAGCCGGAGGCCGTTGTCGCTGACGATCTTCGCATTGGTTTCGCGCACCAGCGCCTCGATCGCCTCCGCCATCACCGAGCGGCCATAGACTTTCTTCAGGTGTCCCACCGGCACCTTGCCAGGACGAAATCCGTTGATGCGGACCCGGTCCTTGATTTCGGACAGACGGGTATCAAGGCGCCCCTCCAGGTCGCTTTTGGGCACCACGACCTTGAATTCGCGCTTAAGACCTTCAGAAAGCGTTTCTGTTACCTGCATGACGACCAACTTTGTTATCGTTCCTTCGTTATCCTACTTCCGAAAACCATCGCTGCCGGGCACAGCGCGCTGGTTGATGGTGAGTATGGTGCGGGCGGAGGGATTTGAACCCCCACGACTTGCGTCACTGGAACCTAAATCCAGCGCGTCTACCAGTTCCGCCACGCCCGCCAATTGATCGTCAGACCTGCTCGGCAGACGGGCCGGCAGACGGGCCGCCGGGCGGCGCGGCTTATATCACGCCGGATTCCGGTCGCGTAGCGGAAAATACCGTCCCACGCCCGCCTTTATTCGATGGGCCCAATTGCGGTAGCGCAATCCTGCCGGCCGCGCTTGAACTAGATATTTATCAATGACCGCAAGGTTAGCCAGATGCCGCGAGGTTAGCCAGATGCAGCGCCCTAGACGGAAGATCGAACACCGGCGCCCATTGTCGCGCCGCCAGTTTACGGCCGGGCTGGGCGCCGCGCTGGCGGTCCTGACCAGTTCAAAGCGCTCGAACGGGAGTGAAACGCCGGAATTCACGGACGGCTACCGGCTGCTGCACGCGCGTGCCGGCGTAGCGCCGTTGCGCGGCCCGGCGCGACCGCCAACGCCGATTTTTGGCTATGAGGGGATCGCGCCGGGGCCACTGCTGCGCGTGCGCCGCGATGAAGAAGTCCGCGTTCGACTGATCAACGAATTGCCCGACCCGACGTCGATCCACTGGCACGGGTTGCGCCTTCCCAATGCGATGGACGGCGTGGCGCACCTGACCCAATCGCCCGTCGGTCCGGGCGCCAGTTTTGACTACCACTTTGTAGCGCCGGATGCCGGGACCTTCTGGTACCACGCCCATGTATTGTCATCCGAGCAAGTCGGGCGCGGTCTGCATGGCGCGCTGATCGTCGACGAACCCGACCCCGTCGACGTCGATCACGACGTGCTCCTGGTCGTCGACGATTGGCGGCTTACGAACTCCGGCGCGATCGCGCCGTTTGGGTCATTCTTTGATGCCGCACATATGGGACGGCTGGGCACGCATTTTACCGTCAACGGCGCGCCGACGTTCGATATTCCAGTAAGGACCAACGAGCGGCTACGGCTGCGCATCATCAATGTTGCCAATGCGCGGGTGATGGCGCTGCGGCTTGACGGGCACCGCGCCAGGGTGATGGCGATCGACGGCCAGCCCGCTGCCCCGTTTACCGCGCGCGAGGGTCGAATCATTCTCGGGCCTGGCAATCGCGTTGACCTATTCGTGGACACGACGATGGCGCCCGGCTCGACCGCCGCACTGGTCGCGGAAGCCGACGGTGACGTACCTCTGGTCCGGCTCGTTTATGCAACAGGCTCACCCGCGCGCATCGCCCCTCGCGAAGATGCCACGCCGCTGCCTGCAAATCCGCTGCCGGAACGCATGGATTTTGCGGCCGCCCTCAAGATCGACGTTCCGGTCGACGGCGGCGCGATGTCGATGATGATGGGCGGCAGCATGATGGGTGGCGGGATGATGGGTGGCGGGATGATGGGCGGCGCCTCCGGTGGGCGCGGTCCGGCCGCAATCTGGGCGCTTGCGGGAAACGCTTCGGACGGCCACTCCGGCACTCCGCTGTTTTCGATTGAACGCGGGCGAACCGCCATGCTGGCGTTCGCCAACCGGACGGCATTTCCTCACGCCATGCACATCCACGGTCATCATTTCCGGCTGCTCGACCGGCGGGATGATGGCTGGAAACCGTTTTGGCTCGATACAATGGTATTGCCACCGCAGGAGACCTGGCGCATCGCGTTTGTGGCCGACAATCCTGGCAAGTGGATGGTCCATTGCCATATGCTGGAGCACCAGGAGGCCGGCATGGCCGCTTGGTTCGCCGTTACCTAATTTCCGCCGCAACCGGCCGCGCGCAGTAACGCAATGATTACGAACGCAAATCCCTGCTAATGGCGCGATATTAAGCCTTCATTGCCGTTTTGCCGGTAACACTTTTTATTGCTGCCGACAGTAGCAGAACTGTCGCCGGTCAGGACGACCGAAATGCTTCCGTCGCAACTGTGGATTTCTGAGCTCGACCAGGCGCTGGAACATCGATCCGGCTCTCAGCGTTTTACGATGCTGCGCCGCGTCACTGATCTTTTTCTCGCCGGTGCAAGCTCATATTCCAAGAGTCACGTCGCCGTATTCGACGATGTAATGACGCGCCTGATCGAGCAAATCGAGCGCGAAGCGCTGATTGAACTCAGTCAACGGCTGGCGCCGATCGACAATGCGCCGGTCAATGTCATCGGGCGCCTGTCGCGCGACGACGATATTTCGGTCTCCGGCCCGGTGCTGGAGCAGTCCAACGTCTTGACCGATCGCGACCTCGTCGAAATCGCTCGGAGCAAGAGCCAGGACCACCTGTCGGCCATTGCAGGCCGCAAGACCATCAGCGAAATGGTCACCGACATTCTGGTTGATCTTGGCAATTCCGTCGTTGCCCAGAAAGTCACGTCGAATGAGGGGGCGCGCATCTCGCGCAAAGGCTTCGACCGCGTCGTCGATCGCGCCCATGACGACGAAGAACTCGTTGACGCCGTGGCAAACCGCAAGGATCTGCCGCAGGAATTGTTTGAAAAGCTGGTGCGCAACGCGACTGAAACAGTACGCAAGCGCCTGCTCGCGAAATCGCCGCCCGAGATGCAGGAACGCATTAACAAGGTGCTCGCGACGGTCGCCGCCAAGGTCGTGCGGGCGTCGGCCGCCGGCGGCGGCGCGAAGGCCACCCTTCAGCCCGATCGCGCGCGACTGCGGCTGCAGATCCTGCAATGCGCGAAAACCGGCCACGCGGCGGAAATGCTCGAAGCCTTCGCGACGCTGTGCCGGGTCCCGGTCAAGGTTCTGACCGGACTGGTCCGGCAGGGAGTGGATGAAGGCTTTCTTGTACTCGGCAAAGCCAATGAGCTGGCATGGACCGAGGTCGAGGAAGTGCTCAGGATTGCCATGCCGGCGAAGACCGCCTCGCATCAAGACGTGAAGAAATTGTTCGACAAGTTCATGGCGCTGTCGGCCACGAATGCACAACGCGCCGCGAGCTTCATCCGCACCAGCAGGGCGGTATCGCGCGACGATATCGTCAAGCTGATCTGACCGTTCCGCGCGTTATCCAGGCGGCGCACGTTGCGCAAGCAGGTGCCGAAGGACGCCGGGCAAAAGTTCCGGCAGATCTTCCGAAATCAATCCGGCGCCAAATGCGCTCGCGGCGGCGCCGTGAAGCCAAACCGCCGCGGCGGCCGCCGCAAACCCGTCCATATTCTGCGCCAGCAACCCTGCGATCATGCCCGCGAGCACGTCGCCGCTGCCGGCAGTCGCGAGCCAGGCCGGCGCATTGTCATTGATCGCGGCCAGGCCGGACGGATCAGCAATGACCGTATCGGCCCCCTTCAACACCACAATTGCCCCGGAATATGTGGCCAGTAGGCGCGCTCTCTCCAGTTTCGAATTACCTTCGGACTTCTCCACTATATTGCTGGAAAGCCTTGAAAATTCTCCCTCATGCGGCGTCAGGACGATGGCCCGTGCGTCCGGATGATTTGACCCGCGAATTCTGATGGCCGCCGAGAGAGCGCCCACATCGCCGGCAAAACTCGTCAGGGCATCGGCATCGAGCACCACAGCGCGCGGTCCCAAGATGGCGGCGAGCGCCTGCTCACGCGTGGCCGGGCCGACACCGCCGCCGGGCCCGATCAGGACCGCGTTGAAGCGCTTGTCGGCGAGCAGCGCCGTCAGTTCCGCGGCGCCGTCGACCGGCCGAACCATGACCGCGAGATTGGCTGCGGCATTGACTGCGAGCGCGTCGCGCGGTGATGCAATCGTGACCAGGCCTGCCCCTGTCCGCAACGCACCGCGTGCGGCGAGCCGGGCTGCGCCAGTCGTGGACAATGGACCGGAAACCACGACGGCGTGGCCACGTGAATATTTGTGGCTTTCGATGCTCGGGATTGGAAAACAATTGGACCAAAGCGCGGGCGCGTTGCAATAAGTCTGCGGGCGGATTTGCGCCAGTGTGGCGGAGGGAATCCCGATATCGACGATCGCGACCGCGCCGCAGTGGCGGCGGCCGGGAAATAACAAATGACCCGGCTTCCTGCGGAAGAACGTAACGGTCCTGGCGGCCATCACCGCGCCCCCCATCACCGCGCCAGTCGTGCCGTTGATGCCGCTCGGAAGATCGACGGCGACAATGGGCGCGGATTGAGCATTCATTGCTTCGATCATTTCCAGCGTCAGACCTTCAAGCGGCCGATCGAGACCGGAACCAAACACCGCATCAACCACGACGCCCGCATTGGCGAGCCGTTGCGGGGTGGCGGGTTCAGTCGGCCCGGCCCAACGGGCCGCGGCGGCGGCGGCGTCTCCCTTGATTTTGTCGCGATCGCCGACCAGCAGAACCTTGGTCCGATGCCCTCGTTCCGCGAGGATCCGCGCCGCAATGAAACCGTCGCCGCCGTTGTTGCCGGTTCCCGCAACTACGGCGACGCTGGTCGGCATCAGATTGGCCGCTGCATCGGCAATCGCTTGACCGGCACGTTCCATCAGATCAATGCCCGGCACGCCGGCGGCAACTGTCAGCCGATCGGCCTGCGCCATTTCTGCGCTGGTCAAGAGCTCATTCATGACGCCGAACCTATCGACCCGCGCCGCTCGTCACAACGCGCGCGCGGCGCAAGAACACCGCGGCATCGGGACACGGGACGGTGGAAGTGGCAGCCCCTACGAGCGGAAGCCGCAGCGGTCGACCAAGCGATGCGCATCGACACTGGATCAATAAATCGGCAATATGCCCAAATGTTAACCATAAGCTGTTGCGGCGCCGTAAACAAAGTTCACGGGAGACACTCTGCCTCTGTTTCAACCAGTTGAAATCATTCATAAATCATCCACCAAGGCGGCTTGGCACAGAGCCTGCTAACCGAGAGCGCGACCCGGTCGGCAGGCGTCACCCGGCGCGCCAGGAGACGCGACGACATGAAGAAGATCGAAGCGATCATCAAACCCTTCAAGCTCGACGAAGTGAAGGAGGCGCTCCAGGAGGTTGGACTGCAGGGCATCACCGTAACCGAAGCCAAGGGCTTCGGCCGGCAGAAGGGTCACACGGAACTCTACCGTGGCGCCGAGTACGTCGTTGATTTTCTCCCCAAGGTGAAAATTGAGATCGTGCTGGGCGACGACATGGTCGATAAAGCGGTCGAGGCGATCCGACGCTCCGCCCAGACCGGGCGAATTGGTGACGGAAAGATTTTCGTCTCGAACATCGAGGAAGCAATCCGGATCAGGACCGGTGAGTCCGGACTGGACGCGATTTGAGCAACGCGAAGCCGCCGGAACATAGGCCGCGCGGACCGACGAACGAAAGGAAGTTTACTCTATGACGACGGCCAAAGAAGTCTTGAAGATGGTGAAGGACAACGACGTAAAGTACGTTGACTTTCGTTTCACCGATCCGCGCGGCAAGTGGCAGCACGTCACCTTCGACATCACCATGATCGAGGAAGACACATTCGCGGAAGGGCAAATGTTTGACGGCTCGTCGATCGCCGGCTGGAAAGCGATCCACGAATCCGACATGTGCCTGATGCCCGATCCCGGCTCGGCCAGCATCGATCCGTTCTTTGCCGAAACCACGTTGGTCCTGGTCTGCGACGTGCTCGAGCCGACCACCGGCGAGCCTTACAACCGCGACCCGCGTGGCATCGCCAAAAGGGCCGAGGCGATGGTGAAATCCATGGGTGTGGGTGACACGGTGTTCTTCGGCCCCGAAGCCGAATTCTTCGTTTTTGACGACGTGAAATTCGCGGCCGAGCCCTATCATACCGGCTTTAGGCTCGACTCCGTCGAATTCCCGTCGAACGGCTACACTGACTATGAGGGCGGCAACCTTGGCCATCGCATCGGCACAAAGAAGGGCTACTTTCCGGTTCCGCCGCAGGACTCCGTGCAGGACATGCGCGGCGAAATGCTTGCAGCCATGGCCAAGATGGGTGCCAAGGTCGAAAAACATCATCACGAAGTCGGCTCCGCCCAGCACGAGCTCGGGCTGAAATTCTCCCCGCTGGTGGTCATGGCCGACCGCATGCAGATCTACAAGTATTGCATCCAGCAGGTCGCGCAGATCTACGGCAAGACCGCGACGTTCATGCCGAAACCGATCTATGGCGACAACGGTTCCGGCATGCACTGCCACCAGTCGATCTGGAAAGGTGGCAAGCCGGTATTTGCCGGCAACAAATATTCGGATCTCTCGGAAACCTGCCTGTCCTACATCGCCGGCATCATCAAGCACGCCAAGACGCTCAATGCCTTCACCAATCCGACGACCAATTCCTACAAGCGGCTGGTGCCGGGCTTCGAAGCGCCTGTGCTGCTCGCCTACTCGGCGCGCAACCGCTCGGCTTCGTGCCGCATCCCCTATACGACCAACCCGAAGGCCAAGCGCGTCGAGGTCCGCTTCCCCGATCCGCTGTGCAATCCGTATCTCGGCTTCGCGGCGATGCTGATGGCCGGCCTCGACGGCGTCAAGAACAAGCTCGATCCGGGCGCGGCGATGGACAAGGATCTCTACGACTTGCCGCCCCGCGAACTAAAGAAAATTCCGACGGTATGCGGCTCATTGCGCGAGGCGCTCGGCTGTCTCGACAAGGGCCGCGAGTTCCTGAAGGCGGGCGGCGTGTTCGACGATGATTTCATCGACGCCTACATCGAGCTCAAGATGACCGAAGTCATCCGCTTCGAGCACACCCCGCATCCGGTCGAGTTCGATATGTACTATTCGGCGTAAGACTTGCGCGCGGCTCGCACGCGGACCGGTCGCGGAACTGGCAAGCGTGCTTCCTCCCAAGATCGCGACGAGCGGTCCAACTTTTCAGGGCGCCCCAGGGGGCGCCCTTTCTTTTGGCGCGCCAGCGCAAGCCGTTGCCCGGCGTAGCGAACAGCTCAAACCGAGTGTGGAGGCCGGATTCTCAAGCGCGAAATTGAATGGGGAGCGGAACAGCCGAAACGTGCGGTGAACGCGGGTCGGAGCGCGTTCCAAGATGCGTTCCAGCACGAGTTCGAAGCCGGGTTTTGCCGCGCCAAAATCCTGCGCAAGGACCGTCAAAGCACGAGCAAGAGCAGCGCGGCCAGTGACGTCGCGACAGTGGCTCCCAAAATGAAACGCATGCGAACCAGGTGCGGCCGATCGAACGCCCCGTTGGCTCGCCGCATGCGGACGACTTCCGCTTCGAATTCATCGGAGCCCGCATAACAGCAGCCCAGCGCCTGACCGGCGCGCGCGACGCACGCCTCCAATGCAGCAAGGTCGCTTTTGAATTGGTCGATCGGCGCAACGTTCATTGCGATAGTCTACGATCAGATGGTAAACGCCGATTGAATCCCTCGCTTCCCTCTCACGGTGCCCGTCATTTCGCTCAAATAAAGAGGGCGGACCGCCGTGGCCCGCCCTCAATCCTGCGTAAGACCAACGATGCGGTCACGCTGCTTTCGCCAAGGCCGGCCCGTACGCGGGCTGACGCGATGAATGCGGCGATACCAGCGACGGCGTTGACGGCTGCGGTGACGACATCGGCGCCGGCAGCGCGGGCACTGACGAGGCCAATACAGTCTTCGGCAATGCCGCGATGTCCTTCGAGACGCCGAATTCAGGTTCGCGGTCGGCTACCTCGATACGGTTTCGGCCGTTAGCCTTGGCGCGATAGAGCGCGGCGTCGGCGCGTGTCAGCAGCGACTTGACGGTGGTTGCCGCGTATGAGCCGGCCGCGCCGATGCTCACCGTGGCTCCGATCGGATACTCGCCGATCGCGGAGGCCTGCAGTTCGAACGCGAATCGTACCCGTTCGCCGACCGTGGCCGCGACATTGGCATCGCCGGCAAGGATCATGACGAATTCCTCGCCGCCAAGCCGTGCGAATATATCGGTCGTACGCGTCGTCTCGCTCGCGGTCTGCGCGAATAGCCGCAGCACCTCGTCGCCGACGGCATGGCCGAAGCGGTCGTTGATCGATTTGAAGCGGTCAAGATCGAAGACCAGCAACGATATCGGTTCGCCTTTTGCAGCCTGTGCTTCGACCATCGTTTCAGCGCCGGCCAAGAAGGCCCGCCGGTTGAACACGCCGGTAAGCGCATCGGTCGATGCCGCCGCCTTATGAATGTGCACGGCCCGCTGCTGGGCCAGGATCAGCAGCAGGAACGCGGTGCCGACCGCGTAGAGCAAGGCTTCGATTGCAAATAGTGCGGTCCAGCCGCCGGCAACCGCGAACCCGCGCTCGGACGGCATCAGGGTCACCATTGGGATCGGGACCAGGAATACGGCGCCATGCAGCAACGGCACCAGCATGGCCGGCCAGCGTCGGATCAACGCGCGACGACGTTCGCTCCAAAGCTCATGCGATGTCAGGACGGTATAGACTGCGACAATGACGGCGGTGAGCGCGATGCGATATGCGGGAGACGCCGATATCCATTCGCTGCCAGACGCCACGAGCCATAGCGCCGCACCGGCGAACAGGCCCGGCCATATGACTGCGCGGCCGTAGAACGCGCGGGCGCCGCTCCACATCATTCCGCACGCGATGAGCAGCAGTGCATTCGGTAGCGCCGGCGGCAAACGATCCGCAAGTGCGCCATTGAGCGCCCAAAGCGCCGAGGCGATGCCTCCCATCAGATAGGCAAGGCCCCACCATGCCAGCGCCTGTGTGCGGTCCTGCGTCCACGCGAACAGCAGGAACAGGCCGAGCAGCACGGCGATGCAAGTTGCGACGACAACGAGCGTCGATGAGTCGAGTGAAAACGCTGAGTCTACGGTTTGCATTAGCATTTGCCAGACTCCGGTTAGTGACATTGCGTTTTCATAACACCGGCGCGGCGGCTCGCGGTGAACAACCTGTCAACGCGCTTTGCAAGCGATTGCGCCGCGCCTGCGCCTTTTCTGTTAATGAGGTTCTAAACTGGTGCGAAAAAGCCAATGACATCGCCTTAAAATTGGCGCGCGAGCGCAACCTCTCGGAAAGCCGATAGTCGCGGAAAACATTCTGATTCATGCCAGCAACCGCCGGGGATTGCGTCGGTCATGACCTGATGTTGAATCGTCCTGCAACAATGACGCCTAAAAAAGCCTTCATAACTCGATGAAACTTTCACCGATCACCCGGTCCATGAACCCACGCGATTGGAGTATGTTGATCCTGCTCGCGCTGTTGTGATGCTGCTCGTTCTTTCTTACCGTAATTGCACAACGCGAATTGCCGACGCTGGCCTTCGTCGCGACCGCGGGTGCAACCAATTTGATGCAGGTCGCCGTCCTGTTGCCGGTAACCGCCATCTTGCCTGGCGTTTCGATGCTGGGTGCGAGCTGCCGGAACCGCGCCTGGTCGCGGCCATGACGCTGGTCGCCCTTGGACTTGCGACGATCGGCGGGCGCGTCTTGCGCCGGTCGCGTCGAAAGTCGATGGCGCCGGCGGAAAATCAAAAGCGCGCCAACGTGGCGCGCCTTGCTCGCGATAGAATGATTTGGCGGAATTACCGCTTGGAGAATTGGAACGACCGGCGGGCCTTGGCGCGGCCGTATTTCTTGCGTTCGACGACGCGCGAATCGCGTGTCAGGAAGCCGCCCTTCTTGAGTACGCTGCGCAGGTCCGGTTCGAAATAGGTCAGTGCCTTGGAGATGCCGTGGCGCACGGCGCCGGCCTGTCCCGACAATCCGCCGCCGGACACGGTGCAAATGACGTCGTACTGGGTGTTGCGATTGGAGGCGACCAGCGGCTGCTGGATCATCATGCGCAGCACTGGACGCGCAAAGAAGACTTCGATGGCGCGCTCGTTGACCACAATTCGCCCGGCGCCGGGTTTGATCCACACCCGCGCCACCGCGTTTTTGCGCTTGCCGGTGGCATAGGCTCGGCCCTGCTTGTCGATCTTCTGCACGTATTTCGGCGCTTCGGGCGCCGCCGGCTTGAGCGTCGCCAGCTGGTCGAGCGATTGCATGGTTTCGGCCATCACGCGCTCCTCTTGTTCTTACGGTTCAGGGCGCCGACATCGAGCGCGACCGGGTTCTGCGCCGCGTGCGGATGGTCAGGGCCCGGATAGACCCGCAGATTGGAGAACAAGCGCTTGCCGAGCGGGCCCTCGGGCAGCATGCGCTCCACCGCCTTCTCGACGATGCGCTCCGGGAAGCGGCCGGTCATGATCGACTTTGCGGTACGGTCCTTGATGCCGCCGATGTAGCCGGTGTGGTGGTGATAAACCTTGCGATCAAGCTTGCGGCCGGTGAGTACGACCTGCTTGGCATTTATGACGATGACGTTGTCGCCGCAGTCAACGTGCGGCGTGAACGTCGGCTTGTGCTTGCCGCGCAACCGCATGGCGATAATTGTCGCCAGCCGGCCGACGATCAGACCCTTGGCGTCGATCAGCAGCCATTTCTTGTCGACGTCGGCGGGCTTGGCCGAATAGGTCTTCATCTCGAATGTCCGTCGTTCATTTCTCGTCGGGGCGGCCGATATGAACGCTCTCCGGCTGCCGCCGCGTTCTAGCCAAAGCGCCTGATCGGGGTCAATCAAAATGTTGCGATAAAAGTCGTTTTATTTCAATGAATTATTATTTTGGTACTGTGGTACCTCGATATATTTATTTGTTTTGCTGCGGGATTGAATACGTCAATGTGGCGTGCGCCACGAGGTCCTGCGCCCCATCGCTGCGGATGCCGACATCGCCCACCGCCAGCCGCCTGCCAAGCTTCATTAGCCGCGCCCTAGCCAGCAGCCCTCCCGGCTCCGGCTTTTTCAGGAAATTGATGTTGAGATTTGTGGTGACGGCCAAAGGCTCCCAGCCGATGGCCGCCAGCACCGCGACGTACATCGCCACGTCGGCGAGCATCATAATGGTGGGACCGGAAATTGTGCCGCCGGGGCGCAGCGTGCTCGGAGCGTACCCAAGGCACATACGGCACCCGCCGAACCAGACCTGCTGGATCGACAGCCCCGTGTCGGGGTTGAACGTTTCCGGAAACGCCTCCGCCAGGCGGCGCTGCAATTCGCCGGCCGTCATGACCGCTTCACGCATCCCCTGACCTATTTCCCGCATGCAAAAAATGCCAATCTCGGGCGCGCCTGCGGAACTGTTCCATGGTGCACGATTTTCCGCCCGTCGCCCGGCTGATTTTGAGCACGATTTTTGACGAAAAGTCTGCAAATTTTCGAGATCGTGCGCAGAGAGAGAGACGAACGCCATGCCCGTTGCCGCCAAAAAGCCAGCGCCCGAGCCGGATTTGCTGCGCGAGCGGATGGGCCCGGTCGCGCTACTGACGCTCAACCGTCCCGATCGCCGCAACAGCCTGTCGGAGGCGATGCTGGCGGCGCTGGGCGAGGCGCTGGGAGAGATTGCCGCGGACAAGGGCGTGCGCGCCGTTGTCGTCGCCGCCAACGGGCCGGCGTTTTGCGCCGGCCATGATCTCAAGGAACTGACGGCCCGGCGCGCCCAGCCCGATCGCGGACGCGGCTATTTCAGCGAGATCATGGCGCAAAGTTCAGGCGTAATGCAGGCGATCGTGCATTTGCCGCAGCCGGTGATCGCGGCGGTGCAGGGCGCGGCCACGGCCGCCGGCTGCCAGCTGGTGGCGAGCTGCGATCTCGCCGTCGCATCCGCGCGCGCCACGTTCTGCACGCCGGGCGTCAACATTGGGCTGTTCTGTTCGACGCCGATGGTGGCGTTGTCGCGCAACGTTGCGCGCAAGCACGCCATGGAAATGCTGCTGACCGGGGAAGCGATGTCCGCCAAACACGCGCTGCGCATCGGGCTGATCAACCGGGTGGTCAAGTCCGGCGCCGAGCGCAATGCGGCGATCGCGCTTGCCAAGACGATTGCCGTGAAGTCATCGATGACGGTCTCCATCGGCAAGCAGGCGTTTTACCGGCAGGCCGAGCTCGATCTTGCCAGTGCCTATCGCTACGCATCGACGGTGATGGTCGAAAATTTGCTCAAATTCGATGCGCAAGAAGGCATCGGCGCATTCGTTGAGAAGCGCGCGCCCAAGTGGGAAGATCGCTGACCGGAGGTGCGATGATGACGACACTTGCCCAAACTTTTTCCTTGTTCGAGCGCCTGCGCGCGCCGGCGGCGCTGCGCCGCGGGCTCATCGCCGGCACGGCATGGGGCCTGGCGGTCGCCGCCGCGCTGACGGCCATGGTGGCCTGGCAATGCGGCGGCATCTGCATCGACGAAATGTTGGCGACGGCCGCGCTTTCCATCGCCACCGGGATTGCGACGATCGGCCCGCTGGCGGCATTCGGCCACCCGGTTCGGCAATCGGCCACGGCGCGCCGCTGACAACGCTCACGCCGACTTGATAACATCAATGGCCTGATTTGATCGGCTGGCGCATACCGCACGAGCCGATGATGCATATTTGCGCGACCGGCCCGGCCTGACCCACGAATTCGCGAGCTCTCCCATGAACGACAAGGCCGCCAACAACACCGAAATCGTGTTCACGCCGGCGGCGCAACGCGCGCAGGCGGAGCGCGGCTCGGGGCGCTTTTATCAGCGCAAGGGCGCGGCCGGATTTCCCGACACGGTCACGCCCGAGCTTGCGGCCTTCGTTGCCGAGCTCGACACCGCGTTTCTGGCGACCGTGTCGGAGCACGGCGCGCCCTATATCCAGCATCGCGGCGGGCCCAAAGGCTTCATCAAGGTCATTGACGCGCGCACGCTCGGCTTCGCGGATTTCGCCGGCAACCGGCAATACATCACGCTCGCCAACCTGTCCGGCAACGACCGCGCCTTTCTGTTTCTGCTCGATCCCGCCAATCGCCGGCGCATCAAGGTGTGGGGCCGCGCCAGAATGGTCGAGGGCGACGCGGCCCTGCTCGCGCGGCTGTCCGATCCCGGCTACAAGGCGATGCCCGAGCGCGTGGTGCTGTTTACGATCGAGGCCTGGGACGTGAATTGCTCGCAGCACATCACGCCGCGATTCACCGAGGCCGAGGTCGCCGAGGCAACGGCGGTCATGCGCGAGCACCTCGCCGCGCTCGAAGCCGAGAACGGCCGCCTGCGCGCAGCGCTCGCGCCAAAGCCGCCGGGTACTGTCATTGCGAGCGACCCGTCTATGCCGAGGCTTTGACGGGCTTGCTGTCAGCCCGCCGAAGCTTTAGCGAAGGCGGGAGCGAAGCAATCTTAATCGACACGCTAGGATCGAGATTGCTTCGTCGCCGTTCCCGCCTACGCCCTTCCGCCATCGCCCTGCGGGCTTCGGCGGACAGGTCGGGCTACGGCGGGCAGGCCGGCTCCTCGCAATGACAGGCCGTCACCGCGGTGCCGTGCCATTCACATTTCGCCGGCACATCTATCGCCTAGCCGTGGCATTGCTTATCTTGCACTGACACCGGATCGACCGGGCACATGAATCACGACCAGTATGACGACAGCACTATTCGCGGCATTCTCAACGCCGTGAAGACGATCGCCATGGTCGGCGTATCGGCCAACACCAGCCGGCCGAGCTACTTTGCATTCAAGTACCTGCTCGCGCGCCGCTACCGCATGATCCCGGTCAATCCCGGCCTCGCCGGCGGCGAACTCCTCGGCCAGAAAGTCTATGGCAGGCTTGCCGACATTGCGGAACCCGTCGACATGGTCGATATTTTTCGCGCCTCGCAATACGCCGGAGCCGTGGTCGACGAAGCGCTGGCGATGCAACCGCGTCCCAAGGTGATCTGGATGCAGCTCGGCGTGCGCGACGACGCCGCGGCGCAACGCGCGGAAGCCGCCGGCCTCAAGGTGGTGATGAACCGCTGTCCAAAGATCGAGTACGGCCGGCTGTCGTCGGAGATTGCCTGGATGGGCGTTAATACCCGCACCCTCACCGCGAAAAAGGCGAAGAACCTTGGCGGCGGCATTCAGCGCATGGCGCTCGATCGCGTGACCACGGCGGGTGCCCCAACCACGGCCGCCGATCGCGCGCTGCGCGAGGAAGAAGACAGCCCCCGCTAGGGCATGTATCCATAAGTCCGGTTCTGCACGCGCGGCTCAGTCAATGTCCGCTTCGCTGCGGAAGCGGCCGAAATGCCGCGTTGCCGTGAATTGTCGCGATGGGCCAGAAGCCGACATATGGGCAAGCGCCGGACTACTCGATCAGCTCGTCGGCCAAGGTCAGCAAATTTGCCGGAACGCTTATCCCGAGCTGCTTTGCCGTCTTGAGGTTGATCACGAGCGTGAACTTGCTGGCCTGATCAATCGGCAGCTCGCCGGGCTTTGCGCCCTTGATAATTCTGGCAGCATAAACGCCGGCGTGCCGGAACCCATCGAGCGCATCGGTGGAATACGTCAGTAGCAGGCCGGCTCGTCCCCATACGGGATAGACGCCGAGCGTCGGCTTTGCCGCTGCCATGATATGCGGCATCACGCGCGACATGTTGTTGAACAAGAGCGGGTCGCCGGAGACGTAGAGTGCGTCGACACCGTCACCCAAAGCCTTGGAAAAGACCAGTTCGAGATCGTCAAGGGTCTTGAGCGCGTATTTCTCAAACGCGAAGCCGAGCTGACCGGATGCCTTTCGGAGGGCCATTTCCTCCTGATATAGCAGCCCGCCCTGGAACTGAGGCACCCAAGACCCGATCATACCGAGCCGCTTGAAGCTCGGGACGAGGTCCCTGAAAAACCCGAGTCGCTTCCCGGTCAAGCTCTCTTCGCCGCCGATCGCGTTCATGACGTTACCAGTGGCCGTGCCGCCGGGTCTCGCGTAGCTCTGCGCGAGTCCGAACGCGATCGGATCGACCGCGACGGCGGTAAACACCAGCGGCCTGTCTGGTAGCAGCTTGTGCACGACCAGGACAGCATCGGAGGAGGCCACAAACACCCGCGGGTTTAAGGCATCCAGCTCCATTGCAAGTTCGGGCAGCCGCGAAGAGTCTCCGTTGGCGAAGCGTGCCTCAACGACATAATCCCTGCCCTCGGTTAGCCCTTCAGCCTTCAGACCTTCGCGGATTGCGGCCAATCTCGAGCTGAGCAGTTCTTCTGAGGCTGGGGTCAGGACCGCGACCAGCGGCAGCTTCGATTGTTTCTGAGCCCACGCACGCAGCGGCCATGCGATGACCGCGCTGCCCGCCGCTTGCAAAAACGTTCGCCGGCTCATTTTTTTTCCTCTCGGCTCAGCGCCGCGCTTGCGCACGCGGTTATCAAACCATGAGGAATTGGATACGGCCAACTGGCTTATTCGGCAAGGAAAGTCTGGTTCGGGTCATTTTCGATCGAGTTAGCCGGTTTGCCTCTTGACCCACTTCCGCTTCGCCCCGAAAGCACACTTTTGAGGCTAGGCTGGCGACTAGCGGTATGTGGGCCGTGCTGAGATCGACCATAATCCCGCGATTCAAGCTCCCAAACTGGGAGCTTCGAATCACGCGCGTGCCGCACTGCCTTGACCATGCGTAACGGTGCGATAAACCCCTCCGGCCAGCCAGAAATTAAGTGGCCAGAAGGGCCTCGTCATGACCGACCGCATCCCCGGATTTTCAACGCTTGCGATTCACGCCGGTGCCCAGCCTGATCCCACCACCGGCGCGCGCGCGACGCCGATCTACCAGACCACGTCGTTCGTGTTCGAAGACGTCGATCATGCCGCCTCGCTGTTCGGCCTGCAGACCTTCGGCAATATCTACACGCGCATCGGCAACCCCACGAACGCGGTGCTCGAAGAGCGCGTTGCCGCGCTCGAAGGCGGCACCGCCGGGCTCGCGGTCGCGTCCGGCCATGCCGCGCAGGTGATCGTGTTCCATGTGCTGTTGACGCCGGGCGACGAATTCGTGGCGTCGCGCAAGCTCTATGGCGGCTCGATCAACCAGTTCAACCATGCCTTCAAGAATTTCGGCTGGAACGTGGTCTGGGCCGATCCCGACGACAGCGCGAGTTTCGAGCGCGCGCTATCGCCCAAGACCAAGGCGATTTTCATCGAGTCGATCGCCAACCCCGGCGGCGTCATCACCGATATCGAGGCGGTGGCCAATATCGCGAAACGCGCGGGCGTGCCGCTGATCGTCGACAACACGCTGGCGACACCCTATCTCTGCAAGCCGATCGACTACGGCGCGGACATCGTCGTGCATTCGCTGACGAAGTTCCTCGGCGGCCACGGCAATTCTATCGGCGGATTGATCGTCGATGCCGGCACGTTCAACTGGTCGCGCGAAAAGCGCTACCCGATGGTGTGCGCGCCGCGCCCGGAATACAACGGCATCGTATTGCACGAGACGTTCGGTAATTTCGCGTTTGCGATCGCCTGCCGCGTGCTGGCGTTGCGCGACCTCGGCCCGGCGCTGTCGCCGATGAACGCGTTCCTGATCCTCACCGGCATCGAAACCTTGCCGCTGCGCATGCAGCGCCACTGCGACAACGCGCTTGCGGTCGCCGAATGGCTTGCCAGGCACCCCAAGATCGCCTGGGTGAGCTACCCGGGGCTTGCCGGCGATCGCTACCACGCGCTTGCGAAAAAATACGTGCCGAAGGGGGCCGGCGCGGTCTTCACGTTCGGCCTCACGGGCGGCTACGAGGCCG
>JBGPOB010000029.1:0-18300 GCA_041487815.1 Xanthobacteraceae bacterium
GTAGCCCGCATGAAGCGAAGCGGAATGCGGGGATGACATACGGCGCGTTCGCCCCCGGATTACGCTCCGCTCCATCCGGGCTACGCCTGCTGCAACGGCCGCGCGCTAGAATGGCGTCTTCTCCTGCTCGGTCTTGCAATAGTCGCCAAAAATAATTTTGAGCGCCTTCTGTGTCTGGTCGATGTTCCCCGGCAACGCAATGTGCGCGGACCTGTAAGCTTGCGCCACCGTCGTCTTATCCGTGGCGACGTATTCTAAAAGGACGTTGTCGCTTTTGACCTCCAACTCGTACTGGGCTTGCGAGCCCGCGTAGGTTTTGGAGAAGTTGGCGGTGTCCATTCTAAACCGGCTCAAATAATAGCGGATGTAGCGATCGAATTTCGTGTCGCGCAGCATCACAACGCAGGATTTTCGATCCACGATTTCAGGGGCATCCTGCGGGTCTATTCTTCCCGTGAATACGTAGTTCACCGCGTTTTGAAATAAATCATCGGCGGCGGCCGCTCGATATAAAAGCGGAGCCGTCCAAGCGACACAGAGGGTTCCGACCGCCAGAAGTTTTTTCATGCACCTTGCTCTTTCACGGCAGGGCAAGTTACGCGGTACCGGCGCGCTGTGAATCTGCCCCGGGTTGCGCTTGGCCGCATCCGGGCTGCGCCTGCTCGCTTCACGTTCCTCTACCCCTTCGCCCGCATGAGCCGGCCGCGCTCGCGCTCCCACGTCCGCTTCTTCTCGGTCTCGCGCTTATCGTGCAGCTTCTTGCCGCGCGCGACGGCCAGTTCAAGTTTCGCACGGCCCTTGGCATTAAAGTAAAGCTTCAACGGCACGATGGTCATGCCCTCGCGCTCGACCGCGCTCGCGAGCCTGGCGATCTGCCGCTTGTGCAGCAACAGCTTGCGCGGACGTTTGGGAGCGTGGTTGGAGCGCCCGGCCTGCTGATATTCGGGAATATTGGCGTTGATGAGCCAGAGTTCGCCGCCGCGCGCGTCGGCATAGGCTTCCGCGATGGTGGCGCGAGCCTGGCGCAGCGCCTTGACCTCGGTGCCGGTGAGCGCAATGCCGGCCTCGAAGGTCTCGCCGATCTCGTAATTGAAGTGCGCCCGGCGATTGTCGGCGACCACCTTGCGTGGTTCGGTCTTGTCGGGCATGGCGCGCTTGTTCCACGTTAATCCAGCACATCTTGATATACCGCAACGACAGCTAACGTCTTAAGCAGTTTACAGAAATTCTAAGTTATCGTGATTGTATACGCAGTCGATCCGGTCCACATAAGCTTTCAATGACCCAGGCGCAGGGGCGCTTTGATGGGAGGAATAGCCGCGTGAGCCTGATGAGGTCCATCGTTGTCGCAGGCGTCGCCCTTGTGTTCGCCGCGTCGATCGCGCCTGTCGGCGCCCAACAGCCCGTCGAAATCCAGCTTTCCGTCAAGGGCAATAAGTTTGAGCCGGCCGAGATCGAGGCGCCGGCCAATACCCCCATCCGCTTGAAAATCAAGAATCTCGACCCCAAGCCGATGGAATTCGAAAGCAAGTCCCTGAAGGTCGAGAAAATCATCACCGGCAACGGCGAAGCCACGGTCAACGTGCGGGCGCAGAAGCCGGGGCGCTACGAGTTCTACGACGATTTCCACGAGGACACGACCCGCGGCACGCTGGTCGTGAAGTAACGGAGAAGTTTTGCTCGCCGCCCTCATCATCGTCCTGCGGGAAGTGTTCGAAGCCGGCCTGATCGTCGGCATCGTGCTGGCGGCGACGCGCGCCATTCCCGGCCGCGGGTATTGGGTTTCGGGCGGCATTGCCGTGGGCGTCGCCGGCTCCTGCATCGTCGCGGCGTTCGCGGGCGCGCTCTCGAACGCGTTTGCCGGCGCGGGTCAGGAATTGTTCAACGCCGCGGTGCTTCTGGTCGCGGTCGCCATGCTGACCTGGCACAACGTCTGGATGGCGCGCCACGGCAAGGAACTGGCCATGAGCTTCCTCGCCGCCGGGCTCGCGGTCGCCGATGGGAAAAAGTCGCTGGCCGCGCTCGCGATCGTCGTCAGCGTCGCCGTGCTGCGCGAAGGCTTTGAAGTCGTCATGTTTCTCTATGGCGTGCTGGCGACCGAGGGCACGTCGGGCGCGTCGGTCGTGATCGGCGGCGCCGGCGGCCTCGTGCTGGGCGCGTTGATCTGCTTTGCGACCTATTTTGGACTGCTGCGCATTCCCGACCGCTACCTGTTTGGCGTCACCGGCGTCATGATTGCGTTCCTCGCCGCCGGCATGGCGGCGCAGGCGATCGCCTTCCTCGAACAGGCCAATCTCGTCACCGCCTTCGGCGCGATCGTGTGGGATACATCGTGGCTGCTGCCGGACGGAACCTTCCTCGGCCGCGCCATGCACACGCTTATTGGCTACACCGATCGCCCGACCGGCATGCAGCTCGTGGCCTACCTCGCCGTGCTCGCCGCGATGTTCACGCTGACGAAGGCGTTCGCGCCGCCGCGGCGCAATAATCACGCGCCGGTGGCGGCGGAGTAGCGGGCGGCGAGACGTCCGGCCCGGCGAGGAAGCGGAACCTCGAATGGCGCCGGTTCCTGTACGATCATGTCGGCTCGGACATCGCCAACAAAGCCGCCACGCCAAGGCGGACCGCCAGGCGCAAACACGGGGCCGCCGGCAGCCCGATCGCAATAGCAAACGAGTTTTCTTGTAGAGGCCGCGTCCGAGGCCCCGCGTCGCGAGCGCGGGGCCTCTGGATTCACGTATCAAACCTTAAAGCCAATCCACGTGCCGAACAGGCGGGCCTTCTGGACAGGATCAGGTCAATGCGCCTGAAACGATCAAAGATGGGTCCCGAGAATCGCTTGACAGGTCTTGAGTTCCCGGATTTTCCGCGGAGATTTAGCGGACTTTCAGATTTTCAGCCGATTCCTTTCCGCGATTGGAAACGATCTCGTACTCGACTGCTTGACCTTCATTGAGCGTGGTCAGGCCGGCGCGCTCGACCGCCGAGATGTGTACGAAAACATCCTTGCCTCCTCCGCCTTGTGGCTGAATGAAGCCGTAGCCCTTGGTTGGATTGAACCACTTCACAGTACCTGTAGCCATTGTCGAAACTCCGATGTTGACCGCGCTAGCATAGACTGTTGGCGTCGCGATTCAAATCGCCAGCGCGTAGAATGGGTTGAATGCAGCGAAACCCCTCGCGCTGTCAACTGCGGCGAAAAATGGGCGATAAATGACGGAACTTGCGATGCTCGATCTATCGCCCGCGCGCCCTACCCCCGCTTCAACGCATCGCGAATTTCGGCCAGGAGTTGCTCGGTCTTCGTCGGCGGCGCCGACGGCACGGGCTTGTCGGCTTCCTTGCGCAGCAGCCGGTTGACCATGCGGATGACCATGAACAGCACCGCCGCGATGATCAAAAAGTTGATGACCAGCGTTGCAAAGTTGCCCCACGCCAGCACCGCCCCCTGCTTGCGGGCCTCGGCCAGCGACGTCGCGGTCACGTTCTTGGACAGCGCGAGAAAATAGTTCGAGAAATCGAGGCCGCCGGTCACCGCGCCGATGATCGGCATCAGCACGTCGCCAACGAGCGAGTTGACGATGGCGCCGAAGGCCGCGCCGATGATCACGCCGATGGCGAGATCGACGACGTTGCCGCGCATGACGAATTTTTTGAACTCTTCGAGCATGCTCGCTCCCCCGTTGCTGCCAGATCCCGTCCGAGCGCAGTCGGAGCAGCGGCGGCGCGTGTCCGGAGCGCGTCGGAACCGCCCCGGAGCACGCCGGTGCGGACACGGCGCGCACCACGTGGTGCGCGGATTGGCGGCCTAGTTGATCAGGCCGGCGTGCACCATGGCGTCGCGCACCACGGCCTTGGATTTCTCCGTCAGCGGCACCATCGGCAGCCGCACATTGTCGGCGCATTTGCCCAGTACCGAGACCGCGTATTTGGCCGGCGACGGGTTGGTCTCGATGAACAGATTAATATGCAGGGGCAATAGTTTGTCCTGCAATTTTAATGCGGTGGCGTAATCGCCTTTCAAGCATGCACTCTGGAATTCCGCGCACAGCCGCGGCGCCACATTGGAAGTGACCGAGATGCAGCCGTGGCCGCCATGCGCCATGAAGCCCAAAGCGGTCACGTCCTCGCCGGAAAGCTGATTGAAATCAGGGCCGAGCGCCGCGCGCTGCTGCGAGACCCGCGCCATGTTCGCGGTCGCGTCCTTGACGCCGGCGATATTCTTCAATTCGAACAGCCGCTTCATGGTTTCCACCGACATGTCGATCACCGAGCGCGGCGGAATGTTGTAGATGATGATCGGAATCCCGATGGCGTCGTTGACCGCCTTGAAATGCTGGTAGAGCCCTTCTTGCGTGGGCTTGTTGTAGTAGGGCGTGACCACCAGGACCGCGTTGGCCCCCGCCTGTTCAGCGTGGCGCGAAAGCTCAACCGCCTCGCGCGTCGAGTTCGAGCCCGCGCCGGCGATGATCGGCACGCGGCCCCTGGCCTGATCGATGCACCATTCGACGACCTGATGGTGCTCGGCATGCGACAACGTCGGGCTTTCGCCCGTGGTCCCAACCGGAACAAGGCCCTGGGTGCCCTCGGCGATCTGCCATTCGACCAGGCCGCGGAAGGCTTTCTCATCGAGGGAGCCGTTCTTGAATGGGGTGATCAGCGCGGTGAACGAGCCCCTGAAGTTGGACTTCGCGGCCATGGCATGCTCCTGGAGCGAGAATTCTCTGTGTCGGCGATATCGGGCCTTGCCGTCGAATGGGATGCGGCAGAGCCCATTACCGGCGGCGACACGCCTCCAAATTCATCAATATCCCTTAAGAACGGCGGAAGAAAGCCCAGCGGGGCGCACCGCCACTGCCAGCGCCGCATTTCCGCCTCGGCAGTAAGCGATCAGGGTTTCAAGGGATTAGGGTTTCGTCAATCCGCTCAAGCGAATAGGAATAGGGGCGGGATTCGCCGGCGCGGGGATTTGTTTTGGGACCACGACATCCGCTGACGATTTTGGTGGTTGCAGGTTTCGCCACGATGGCGCTGGCTGGCACCCTCACCGCGGCCGCCCCGGCGGCGGCACAATCTGCTCCCGCATCCAGCGGCAGCGCCGACGGCGCCAAAGCTGGAACCTCCAAAGCCACCTCCGGCGCCGCGGCGCGCAAGGATGGTGCCGCGAAAACCGCGCGCCACAGACCGAACGCCAAGGCCCGCACGACGGCGCATGCCGCCGTCAAAAATTCCCACAAGACGGCTACGAGCAAACGCGGGGCAGGCAAGAGCGCGGCCAAGCGTGCATCCGACACCGCATCCAAGAAAGCATCAAAGCCTGCGGCCAAGGCGGGCGCCCGCATTGCGGGAAAATCCAAACTCGCGGGGACAAGAGCGAAGGCAATAGCGCGGCAAGCGCGGACGCGGCACGCGACACGGACCGCCGCCGTGCCGACGCCGCGCACCCGGCCAGGGGCGTCCGCCGCCCTTTCGCTGGCTCCGGCCCGCGCCGCGCTCGCAAGCCCGCGCGAAGCTTCGTTGGCAGTGCCTGCGCCGCGCGCGCCGCTCGCCGATGTGCCAGCCGTGCCGATAGTGTCGAACGAGGACATCGCCGCCGTTCGGCGCGCTATCGAAGTCATGCGCGGCGGCGACCCCGCCGGCGCGTTGCAGCTGGCGGCGGGCATGACCGATCCGGTCGCGCGCATGCTCATCGAATGGGTCGTGCTGCGTTACGACAATAACCTGGTCGGGTTTGCGCGCTACGCCAACTTTATCGCCGCCAATCCGTCATGGCCGAATCTTTCGATGTTCCGCCGGCGCGCCGAATCGATGCTGTGGCTGGAACGGCCCGACGCCGCCACCGTTCGCAGCTTTTTCGCCAGCGAACCGCCAATGACGGCCAAGGGCAAGATGGCGCTCGCCCGCGTCCTGTTAGCGCAAGGCGACCGTGGCGGCGCGCAGGCGCTCGTGCGCTCGGCCTGGCGCAGTGATCCGATGCCCCCCGAACTGGAGGCGCAGACGCGCGACGAATTCGGCGCGTTCATCAGCGCGGGCGACGACAAGGCGAGAATGGAGAGCCGCCTGCACGCCAACGACAGCGCCGGGGGAATGCGTGCGGCACGCCGGCTCGGCGGCGCGCAGATCGCCATTGCCAAGCTGCGCATCGCGCTGTCGACGAAGTCGGGCAATGTCAAGGCGCTACTCGACGCCGTTCCGCACGACGCCCGCAATGACGTCGGATTCGTCTTCGCGCACCTGCAGGTCCTGCGCCGCGCGGACAAGTTCGGCGAGGCCGGCAAGCTCATGCTGACGGTGCCGCGCGATCCGGCCCAACTGCATGACACCGACGATTGGTGGATCGAGCGTCGACTGCTGGCGCGCAAGCTTCTCGACGTCGGCGATCCGAAGACCGCCTATCTCGTCGCCCGCGATGCAGGCCTGCCCACCAGGGAAGTCTACCAAGTCGAGCACGAATTTACGGCGGGCTGGATTGCGCTGCGCTTCCTGCACGATCCGCAAGCCGCTTCGGCGCACTTTTCGCGCATTCCCGACTTCACGAATAATCCGATCTCGCTCGGCCGCGCAGGCTATTGGCTGGGCCGCGCCGCCGAAGCCGCCCATCGCCCGCAAGAAGCGCGCAAGCATTACGAATCCGCCGCCCGCTGGACGACCTCCTATTACGGCCAGATCGCGCGGGCGCGGCTCGGCATGAGCGAGATGGTGGTCTATGCACCGCCAGCCTCCGCGGCACAGCGCGCCTCGGTGGAGCGCCTGGAATTGGCGCGCGCCGCGGAAATTCTCTACGCGCTCGATGAACGCAAGCTGGCGTTGCCGCTGATGGCCGATCTCGGCAACAAACTTGACGACGTCGGCGCGCTGGCGGCGCTTGGCGAGGTCACGGCGCGGCATCGCGACGCGCGCGCGATGATGCAACTTGGCAAGGCGGCGGTGGCGCGCGGCCATGCGCTCGGCCAATACGCGTTTCCGACGATCGGCATCCCCGACTACGCGCCGATTGCGCCAACGGTCGATCCTTCGATTGTCTATTCAATCGTGCGGACGGAGAGCGCGTTCGACCCGGGCGACATTTCGAGCGCGCAGGCCATGGGCCTGATGCAGGTAACCCCGGAGGCCGCCAAAGATACCTGCAAGCGCTTCAGGTGCACGTACGACCGCAAGCGGCTACGCCATGACTCCGTCTACAATGTGCAAGTCGGAGCGGCCGAGCTGGCGGCCTTGTTCGAGGATTATCGCGGCTCCTACATCATGGCGTTCGCCGGTTACAACGCCGGGCGCGGACGCATTCGCGAGTGGGTCGCCCGCTACGGCGATCCGCGCGATCCCAACGTCGATCCGATCGACTGGGTCGAGAAAATTCCGTTTTCCGAGACGCGCAACTACGTTCAGCGGGTGCTGGAAAACCTGCAGGTCTATCGCGTCCGTTTCGGCGGCGGCGCTGGCCTGCTGATCGAAGCGGACCTGCACCGCGGCGCGCTGAAGCGGTAGGCCGCGCGCCAATTCGCGCCGACGGCACCGTTTTCGTCATTGGCCAGGGCGCGCGCAGCTTGATTAACGTCCGTTTAGAGGCCGATAGCGACCGGATGATGCAAATGCGGACTGGTCCGAGAAGGGCCAATAGCGGGAATCTCTGGATCGGTGAGGGTGATTGACTCGCGTCCGATCTTGATTAGATTACATCTGGTCGGGCTTGATCGCAGTCGCCCGGATTTTTCAAGGCATTTCGCCCAAGAACTGCACTTCGCTCGCACGTCGGGCCGAAGGCAATTGGCGAAATGTCGTTCCAATTCGTCCTTCAGCATTGCACCGCGCGGCCATGGTGCCGCGTCGCCCGCGCATGTGCGCGAATGCAAACCTGTAACCGTTCCTGGCTATCGACAACCGCCCGGTCAGCTGCCGTGCAGCCAAGGGTTGTCTCACTCCCCAAGGAGATGAGATATGTCTTGCGCCAACAAAGCTTGCCTTTCCCTAGTCGCCATTCCAGCCCCAACACCTGTATCGGCGGAGCGGCCTAAATTCATAAAAGCGATCATCACACTCATCGATGCTTTCCAAGAAGCGTTGGAAATGCGGCGTGCTGCGCACAAACGAGATCCCTTCAACGTCGAATGACGGCAGCACCGGCATGACAACGCCGTCCAACGTATTGCTGCTTTTCTCGGCGCGTGCCTTGCGTGATTTCGGCGACGGTTTCGTGGCGGTGCTGTTGCCGGCATATCTGCTCGTGCTCGGCTTCACGCCGCTGCAGGTCGGCGCCATCGCGACGGCGTCACTGCTCGGCTCCGCGCTTCTGACGATGGGCATCGGTTTGCTCGGCGCCAGATACGATTACCGCCAGCTTCTGCTCGGCGCCGCCAGCCTGATGATCGCCACGGGCGTCGCCTTCGCAATGGTCCACGACTACGCGCTGCTCCTGGTCATCGCCTTTGCCGGCACGGTCAATCCGTCGTCCGGCAGCGTGAGCATATTCGTGCCTTTGGAGCACGCGGCGCTGACGCGTGAGGTCGCCAATGCCGAGCGGACCAGGATGTTCGCGCATTACAGCCTTGTGGGTGCGCTCGCGGGCGCCCTGGGCGCGCTCGCCGCGGCAACGCCCGATCTCGTGGCGCCCGTCGGAATCGACCGGTTGACGGGCATAAAGGCGATGTTCGTCGTCTACGCGCTACTGGGCGTAGCCGGCGGCATCCAATACGCCCGTCTTCCGCGACGCCGCCCGGTGCAGGATGTGGGCGCATCCGCCGCGCTCGGGCCCTCGCGATACATTGTCTACAAACTGGCGGCTCTGTTCAGCCTCGACGCCTTCGCCGGCGGCTTCGTCGTTCAGTCGTTGCTGGCGCTGTGGCTGTTTGAGCGCTTTGACATGTCGCTTTCGGCGGCGAGCATATTCTTTTTCTGGTCGGGTGTGCTCTCCGCGTTCTCGTTCCCCGTTGCCGCGCGGCTCTCAACGCGCTTCGGGCTCATCAACACGATGGTGTTCACGCATATCCCGTCCAGTATTGCTCTGATGCTGGCGGCGATCGCCCCAACGCTACCCCTCGCCCTCGGCCTGCTGCTGATCCGCTCCGCGCTCTCGCAGATGGACGTGCCGACGCGCTCGTCTTACGTGATGGCGGTCGTCACCGAGGCTGAGCGGGCGGCAGCCGCCAGCTTTACCTCGCTGCCGCGCAGCCTTGCTACCGCAGCAAGCCCCGCGCTCGCGGGCGCGCTGTTTGCTGCCTCGTTCCGGGCATGGCCACTCCTTATCTGCGGCGCGCTTAAGATCATCTACGACCTCCTGCTCCTGATGCAATTCCGGCACGTGAAGCCACCTGAAGAAAGGTGATGCCGGCGTTCATTCTGAATTGACTGCGCGTTTATGCGTCCCTGCCCTGGCGACTTCGGCAACGCTTACCGCAATTTCGCCGCGCGCTTTTTGCCTTCCGGCCCGGGCTCATTTATGGATGCACAGCCACCGATGAACTGGAGGCGGCGCGTTTCAAGTCCGCCCTGACCTCATGATTACCGAACCCACCAGCACGTTCGTCACCGCGCCCGACGGGTTGCGGTTGCACGTCCGTGAATTCGGCGCGCGGACCGCGGCCCGCTCCGCCGTGGTCTGCCTGCCCGGCTTGACCCGCACCGCGGAAGACTTCGACATTCTGGCAACAGCGTTGGCCACGCGCGGAAGGCGCGTCGTCGCGCTCGACTATCGCGGCCGCGGCCGCTCCGACTACGATCGCGATCCGAAAAACTATTCCTTGCAGGTCGAGCTTGACGACCTCGTCGCGGTCCTCGCCGCGCGCGAAGTCGCACCGGCAGTGCTGATTGGGTCCTCGCGCGGCGGGTTGTTGGCGATGCTGCTCGCCCCGCGCCTGCCGGCAGCGATTGCCGGCGTTATTCTCAACGACATCGGCCCGGTCATCGAACCGAAGGGCCTGATGCGGATCAAGGGCTACGTCGGGCGCATCCCCAACCCGCGCAGCTACGAAGATGGCGGCGAGACTTTGCGCCGCCTGTTCAGCCAGCAATTCCCGACGCTGCCGGCCGAAGCCTGGGTTGCAGCCGCGCGGAGGATGTGGCGCGAGGAGGCCAGGGGCCTGGTGCCGACCTATGACCCGAAACTCGCCTACACGCTCAAGGGATTCGATCCGGAACGGCCGGTGCCGCCGATGTGGCAGCAGTTCGACGCCCTTGCCGGCATGCCGCTGATGGTCGTGCGTGGCGCCAATTCGGACATTCTCAGCGCAGAGACAGTCAGCGCCATGCGCGCGCGCCGTGCCGCCATGGACGTGCTCGAAGTCGCCGATCAGGGCCATACCCCACTGCTCGCCGAAACAGCGACCATCGCGCGGCTTGCAGCGTTCATTGACGGATGCGGCAACCGCGGATTGACTCACTGACCGGCGGCTGCGGTTCATCCGGTAGGGAGCAGACAATGCGCATCGGCTTTGTCGGGATCGGAGCCATCGGCTGGCCGATGGCGGCGACACTAATCAAAGCCGGCCACGATCTTGTGGCCTACGACATCGATCGCGAACGGCTGAGGCGTTTCGAAAGCGAGCATGCCTGCCGCCCGGCCGCCGGCATGGCGGAAATCGCGGGCTGCGGCGTCGTGATCACCATGCTGCCGACCGGCGAGGACGTGCGCACCGCGCTCATCGATCAGGACGCGGGTGCCTTCATGAAATTCGCGCAACCCGGCAAGATCGTGATCGACATGGGCTCGTCCGACCCGATTGGAACGCGCCGGCTGGGCGCAACGCTCAAGCAGCACGGCGTCATCCTGCTCGACGCCCCGGTTTCGAAGCGCGCTACGGTATTCACCGACAGCGGCACGCCCAAGGCCACCGCCGCCGCTATTCCGATGGTCATCATGCTCGGTGGCGACGACAAGGACGCCATCGCGCGGGCGCGGCCGATCCTCTCGGCAATCGGCGACACGCTGTTTGAAACCGGTGCGCTGGGGTCCGGCCATGCCATCAAGGCGCTCAACAATTACGCCTCAGCCGCCTCCCATGTCGCACTGGCGGAGGCGCTGCTGGTCGCCGAGCGTTTCGGCCTCGATCCTAAAACGCTGATCGACGTGATCAATGTCTCCACCGGCAGGAGCTTCGTCTCGGAAGTGCTCTACAGCAAGCATCTCGCCAACCCCGATTTCAGGGCCGGCTTCAGCATCGGCCTGTTCGCCAAGGACATTCGGATCGCGGCGGAGCTCGCTGCCGCGGTGCAGCTCGACGCGCCCGTCGCGCGGCTGACGGCGGAGCGCTGGGAGCTGGCGCGCGACCGGCTGGGGCCCGCGACCGATCTCGCCGCCGCGACACCGGCATGGAACATCGATTTGCCGAAGTAGCGCCCGATCGCTGGACCCATTGAGGATTGCCGATGCAATTTACGTTCTTCCACCTGATGCCGTGGCTGGACCTGACCGAGCCGCCGACCGAATGGCCGGCGCCTAATGGACCGTTCAACGGCGAGCGGGGAACCGAACTCTACGCCGATTATATTTCGACCATGCCTATGCGGAACGCTGCGGCTTCGACTGGGTGGCGGCGAACGAGCATCACTTTTCGCCCTACAGCCTGATGGCCAACTGCAACCTGGTGGGCGACGCGGTATTAGGCGCTTGTTGCGTTGCCGGACTATGATGCGCAGGGCGCGGCAATTGGTGGCGCCGAGCAGAGGCCCGGAGAACACGCGATGTTGTTGATCCGTGCGGTTGCCGTCGCGGCGGCGCTGGTGGCGGGCTTGCTCGTCGCGGCCTCCGCGCAGCAACCCTACCCCGCCAAGCCGATCACCGTCATCGTCCCTTACGCTGCCGGCGGCAATACCGACGTGATCGCACGCATCGTGCTCGAGAGCATGTCGAAGGCGCTCGGCCAGCAGCTGATCGTTGAGAACATCGGCGGCGCCGGCGGCACCACTGGTTCGGCGCGAGGCGCGCGCGCCGAGCCCGACGGCTACACGCTGCTGGTCGGGCAGATGGGAACCCACGGCGCGGCGCCCGCGCTTTATCCCAATCTCGTCTACGACCCGGTCGCCGATTTCGAGCACGTCAGCCAGTTGACCGACACGCCGATCGCCGTGTTCGCCAAAAAATCGCTGCCGGTGAATACGCTGCAGGAATTGATTGCGCTGATCCAGCGCGATCCCTCAAAACTCAACAACGGCCACGGCGGTGTCGGTTCGACCTCGCACGTCAGTTGCCTGCTGTTCACCTCGCTGATCGGCGCGCGGCCTCCGGTCGTGCCCTACCGCGGGTCTGGACCGGCATTGGCCGACCTGATCGCGGGCGTGCATGACTTCATGTGCGATCAGATTCCCCACACCGTCCCGCACGTGCGCGCCGGCTCGATCAAGGCGCTCGCGCTGGCGTCGCCGGCGCGCGTCGATGCGCTGCCGGATGTACCAACGACAATCGAGGCCGGCCTGCCAAAATTCCAGGCGTCCGGATGGAACGCGATGTTCGCGCCCAAAGGCACGCCGCGCGCGCTCGTCGACCGGCTGGCGGAAGCCGTGTCGCGCTCCCTCGACAATCCGGCGACACGCAAGCAGCTCGAAGACATCGGCGCGGTCATTCCCGCAAAACGCGGCCCCGACGCGTTGCGCGCATTGGTCGCCAGCGAAGTGCAGAAATGGACGCCCGTGATCCGCGCGGCCTCCGGCGGCGCGCAATAATATCCAACAAACACGTTGCTTTTTGGCTCGGCGCTAGCTCGCGTTGCAATCGGTAGCGCTAACGCGCCATCGTCGACGGCAGCCAGAGTGCGATCTGCGGGAATGCGATGATTATGAAAATGAGGATGACCTGGGCGATGATGAACGGCGTCACGCCCCGGAAGATCGTTTCAAGCGGTACTTCTTTGGCGATGCCCTTGATCACGAACACGTTCATGCCGATCGGCGGCGTGATCAGGCCGAGCTCGACCACCATGACGATGATGATGCCGAACCAGACCGGATCGTAACCCAGCGCTTTGATGATCGGGAACACGATCGGAATCGTCAGGAGGATCATGGCGAGGGAATCGAGCAAGCACCCGAGAATGAAATACATGCCGACAATAACCATCAGCACCCCGGTCTTGCCGAGCGGCAGCCCACTGATCCAGTCGCTGACCAAGGTCGGCACCGAAGCCAAAATCAAAAAGTTGTTGAACAGGATGGCGCCGATCAAGACGGTAAAGATCATCGCCGTCGTCTTCACCGTATCGATCAACGTTGTCGCCAGCAGTTGGCCCGGCGTTCTACGATTGATCAATCCGAGCACGAACGCTCCCACCGCACCGACGCTGGCGGCCTCGGTGGGCGAAAAAATTCCGATGTAAAGTCCGCCGATCACGGTCAGAAACAGCGCCGCGGTGCCCCAGACGCTGCGCAATGCCATTAGCTTTTCGCGCAGCGGCGCGCGCGCGGCCGGCGGACCGAGCGTCGGATCGATGCGGGTCCAGATCGAAATCGCAAGCATGAAGCCGGCGACCGTCAGGATTCCCGGCACAATGCCGGCGAGGAACAGCGCGGAGATACTGGTCTCGGTCAAAAGCCCGTAGATCACCATGATGACGCTGGGCGGGATCAAAATGCCGATGGTCCCGCCCGCGGCGATCGACCCGGTCGCGAGCTTGTCGGCGTATTTGTAGCGGCGCATTTCCGGCAATGCGATCTGCGCCATGGTCGCCGCGGTCGCGAGTGACGAACCGCAAATCGCCGCGAACGCGCCACAGGCGCCGATGGTCGCGAGTGCGAGCCCGCCGCGGCGATGACCGAGCCAGGCGTTGCAGGCGCGAAAAAGGGATTCGTTGAGGCCGGCTTCACCCGCGATGTAGCCCATCAGCACGAACATGGGGATCACAGACAGGCCGTAGGATTGCGCGGTCTCGTACGCGGTCTGGCCGAGCAGTGCGAGCGCGGCTCCGGAGTCGATCAGCAGGAGCGTGCCGAGGAACGCCGACAGGCCCATGCCGAATCCTATCGGCATGCCGCCGGCGAGCAGTACGAACAGCAGGCACAGGATCAGAATCGCGAGCAGGGAAGGATCCATGTTCGGGGAAACCCGTGATTTATTCGCTGAAAGGCCGCGCCGCCGGCTCAGCCGTTGGCGGTGCGTGCCAGCCGGTCGCGCTCAACCAGGTGTTGGCCAGGTAAAGAATAGTGCCGGTGAGGAGGAAGATGCTTCCTGCGGCCATCACAAATGCGACTGGCCAAAGAGGTATCGCCCAGATTTGAGTCTTGTCGCCCTTTGACAACAGAAAGAACGCTTGCAACCAAAGGCGCCAGACCAAGATTGCCAGATAGGCCAGCGCCAAAATATTAATCACCAGCCCGAGCAGGGCGCGAATGCGGTTCGACAACCGCAGCGTCAGCACGTCGACGGTGATATGGCCGTTGTTGTGCGTCACTAGGCCAACGCCGAGAAAGACGATCAAGGCCATTCCGAACTCGGTGGCCTCGACCGTGAACGTGAACGGCTTATTGAACACGTAACGCGCGAAAACGTCGAAGAACGTCACCGCGGCGACCAACGCGAGGATCACCGCGGCGATGCGGGCGAGCGACTTGGCGACAACCCCGTTCAGCCGGCCAAGCCGACTCGTCAATGCATCGTTCATAACGGCATCAGCTCGACGACGCCTTGATCATCGCCTTGAGGTCGTCGAACATTTTCTGCCCATCGAGGCCCTTCGCCTTGGCCTTCTGCAGCCAGTCGTCGGTCACGAACTGCAGCATCGGCCGCCAGCGATCAAGCTCGGCCGGCGCTACCGTCTCGATCGTATGACCCTGCGCCTTGGCGTCGCTGCGGCCCTTTTCGTCGGCCGCGTCCCAGTACTTGCCATACAACGCCGACCCCGCCTCGCCGCTGGCCTTCAGAAACGCCGCCTTGTTGCTCGGGCTAAGGTTGTCGATCGCCTTGGTGTTGCCGACGATCATGAACGAGGATGCAAAAATGCCGCCGGGAATCTCGAGATGGAATTTCAACAAGTCATTGAGGCGGAAACTGTTGACGGCTTCCCAGGGAAACAAAGTGCCGTCGACGACACCGCGCTGCACGGATTCATACGCCTCGGTCGCGGGTAGAGCCACGACGGACATGCCGAGCGCCTTGGCGATCGGCACGCCGGCGCCGGCGACGCGGAGCTTAAGCGCCCTGATCGCTTCAAGCGTTCTGGCGGGCTTGGTTGTGTGGAGCAAGAATGGCCCGGTCGTAAATGTGGTCACCAGCGTGGCGTCGGTGAACTCCTTGGGGGCCAGCCCGTATTTGGCATACCACTTCCAAAGAATGGGGCTGCACACCGTCGAGCTCGGGCACAGGAAGGGCAGTTCGGCCACTTGCAGCATGTCGAAGCGGCCCGGTGTATAGCCGGAAACATGCCAGACCAGGTCGCGGACGCCGTTCTTGATGAGGTCGTATTGACCTTCCGGCTTGGCGAGCGGCGCCTTGTCGATTTCGATGGTGAGATTGCCGCCGGATGCTGCTTCGATCGTCTTGGCCCAGGCCTCCTGCGTCTGCACCATCTGATGCGCGGGCCCGGCCCAATAGGCCATGCGCAGCGTCTGCTTCTGGGCTGAAGCCGGCACGACGCCGAGCGCGAGAACTGCGCCGGCGGTCAGCAACACCATTCTGAATTTCGTTTGCATCGCAATTCCTCCCCTCATGGATGATCTTTTCTTGATTGGTTAGACCATGGTAGGGGCCGTTTGACCTCAACGACAAGTACTAATTCCGGTATCTGCAGCCCAAAAACACGGTCGCCAATACATGGTTGGTACGTGCGCCAACGCGACAAATCGATGCCGTGACGTCGGCGATCAATCATGCTGCGCGGTGACGCAGCCCTTCTTCGCTAAAGCTTCGAAGGGCATCCTGCTTCGCGTTCGATAGTGGTGAAAGTCCTGCGAGCGCGCCAGCGCGAAGCAGGATGGCGAAGACGGAGGGACTCGATCCCAATGGCCCAGCGCAGCAGGGCCGTTCCATTCATTCCGCGTGCTGCGGTTCGTTGCCTGTTACCACAATCGTTTGTTGGCAAAGGCATGACCGGACCCAGACTTTAGATACCGCTCGAATTTCTCGGCTTGGACGCCATCCGAAAAGGCGACGTAGGTTACCAGACGCCAAGGTTTGTTTTTTTGGGTATGCGGCGACATGCCGGAATTATGTTCGACCATACGCCGCTTGAGGTCGGCGGAAATACCGACATAGCGACGGCCCGGTGTCGCCGCGCTTTCGATCAGATACACGTAGTGCACGGAGGTGGCCCTTCTTCGCTAAAGCTTCGAAGGGCATCCTGCTTCGCGTTCGATTGTGGTGAAAGTCCTGCGAAGCGCGCCAGCGCGAAGCAGGATGGCGGAGACGGAGGGATTCGAACCCTCGATACGCCTTGAGAGCGTATAACGGTTTAGCAAACCGCCGCCTTCAGCCACTCGGCCACGTCTCCACAATCGCCGATATGCCTGACGGGGCTAGCGTTGGCAAGTAATGCGCCGGCGCGCCCGCCGACAGCGGCAAAACGGCGGCGAAGCTTGGATCCGCTCACGCCCCGCCTCACGCCGCGCAGCGATTGTTGGCCGCAACGACGGTCAACTTCGGCGTCGCCGCGCCGGCATTGGCCGGCTTGGCATTAAGCCAGTCGCGCGCAGCGCGCTGGGCGGCGGCGACATCGCTTGCCGACATTTGCTCGGCGATTTCGCGCCGCAGCCGCGCCGCTTCCGTGTTGCCGCGCGTTGCCGCGATATTGAACCATTTGTGCGCGGCTACGTAGTCCGACGGAATCTCGCCGCCCGCCGAATACAGAATGCCAAGCTGATAGAACACATCGGCGTTGGCGCTTTCGAGCTTCGCGCTGTCGAGGCCCATCAATTCAATCTGCGTCATCTTAGTCCCCTGTCGCACGTCCCGCGGTTCCGCCGCTTGGACGCGCCCTGCCCTGTCGATGGCGCGATCATTCCCCGGAAAATTTGAATGGCAGTTTAAGCGTTGCGATGAATCAGCGATGAATGACATCGGGAAAATTGTCGCGATCAAGCCTCGGCCAATCACGGAAATGCCGGATTTTGCGAGATTCTGCGATTGCAATCAGAATTCGTTCACTGTTGCAATTTTCCCCATGATAACCACGACGCCACCTTCTGGTTTACCGGCGCGTGCAGGATACGGGGGGCGACACCGGCGGGCGCGCCGCCACAACGGACCGATGGAATACGCATGAGACAGGCGATTGCGGGACTGGCATTGACGTTCGTGCTGGCGGGTGGCGATCGCGCCCATGCCGCCGACCCGACCGGAACCTGGCTCGTCGAAGACCGGAACGGCATCGTTCAGATCGGCGACTGTGGCGTGCTCGCGCAGCCTGGCATTCCCGCGCTGCCTCCTTCACCGCCGACCGGTTCGCTGTGCGGCGTCATCGTCTGGCTCAAGGACCCGCTCGACCCCGCGACCGGCAAGCCTCCGGTCGACAAGAACAACGCCGATCCCGCCAAGCGCGGCGTTCCGATGATGGGGCTAAAAGTTTTTTCGGACATGGCGCCGTCGCGCACGCCGGACCGCTGGGACGGCCGCGTCTATAATCTCGACGACGGCAAGACCTATGACGGCAGCGTGATCATGCAAAGCGACACCGCGCTGCGCATCCAGGGCTGCCTGTTGTTCATATGCCAAGGCGAGAACTGGACGCGGCAGGCGCTGCCTGCGCCTACCGCACCGCCTCAACCGCGGGCGCGCTGATTGAACAGCACGGCGCGCACCGCGGGATCGTGCATGTTGACCTGCGGTGCATTCGCCACGCGCACGGCGAGCCCGCGTTTCGATGCCGGCCGCGCGTAGATCGTCTCGCGCCAGCGCTTGAGATGAGGAAAGTCTTCGATGTTCTGGCCGAGCCGTTCCCACGGGTTGGTCCAGCCGATGCAGGCCATGTCGGCGATTGAATACTTGCCGGCGAGGAACGGCCGGTCGGCCAACCGCTTGTTCATGACCCCGAACAGGCGGTTGACCTCATCGGTGTAGCGCTTGACGGCGTATTCAATCGGCTCCGGCGCGTAGTGGCGGAAATGGTTGGCCTGCCCGGCCATGGGGCCAAGCCCGCCCATCTGCCAGAATAACCACTGGTCAACCTCGACGCGGCCACGTTCATCGGCGGGATAGAATTTTCCGGTCTTGCGCCCGAGGTACTGCAGGATCGCGCCGGATTCGAAGACCGAAATCGGCCGCCCGCCAGGGCCCTGCGGATCGACAATCGCGGGCATCCGGTTGTTGGGCGAAATTTTGAGGAATTCCGGCTTGAACTGCGCGCCGGCGGCGATGTTGACCGGAATGACATTGTACGGCAGCCCGCA
>JBGPOB010000030.1:0-17771 GCA_041487815.1 Xanthobacteraceae bacterium
ACCGCCCGCACGATCGAAGTCGCGGCGGCTGACGTCAAGCGCGCCTACGAGGATCGCCAGGCGCGCTATGCCACGCCGGAGCGGCGCGATGTGCAGCAAATCGTGTTTCCGAACGAGGAAGAGGCTCGCAAAGCCGTCGAAAAAATCGCCGGTGGCGCATGGTTCGAGCTGATCGCGGGCGAGCGAGGTCTGAAGCCGACCGACATTTCACTTGGCCTCGTCGCCAGATCCGCGATTGTGGATCCCGCGGTTGCGGACGCAGCGTTCACGCTGAAGGCCGGCGAGATCAGCGCGCCGGTCGCCGGCCGCTTTGGTGTGGCGCTGGTGCGCGTTAACAGGATTGAACCGGCGACCGTCAAGTCGTTTGCCGAAGCCGAGGGCGAGATCAAGATTGAACTGGCGCTCGAACGCGCGAAGGCCGAAGTTTCGAAGCGACGCGACAAAATCGAGGATGAACTCGCTGGCGGCTCGCGGCTCGACGAAGTTGCGCAAAAGCTCGGCATCCCGATCCGCACCATCGCCGCCGTGGATCGATCCAGACGCGATCCCGACGGCAACCCGGTCACCGGGTTGCCCACAAGCGCCGATATCCTGTCGAGCATTTTTGCAAGCGATGTCGGCGTGGAAAACGATCCGATCCAGTCTGGCGGCGGGTACGTCTGGTACGAGGTTGCCGGCATCACGCCATCGCGCGAGCGCACGCTCGACGAAGTTAAGGCGCGCGTCGAGGCCCGTTGGCGCGAGGATGAGGTCGCTGCCCGCCTCAAGGCCAAGGCCGATGCGCTGATTGAAAAACTCAAGGGCGGTGCCGCCTTGCAGGAACTGGCGGCGGTCAATGGCCTGAAGGTCGAGACCGCGGTGGCCATCAAACGGCGCGGCACCGAGTCCCTCCCGCCCAGTGTGACGGCGGCGATCTTCATGACCGCTAAAGGCGCCGCCGGCAGCGCGGAAGGCAAGACCGTCGACGAACGTGTGGTGTTCCGCGTCACCGACGTCGTTACGCCCGCCTTCGATCGCAACGCCGCGGAAGCCAAACGTATCAGCGACGCGCTGCGCTCGGCGATCGCCGACGACTTGCTCGCCCAGTACGTTGCCAAGATCGAGAGTGAGCTCGGCTCCACCATCAACCGCACCGCCCTGACCCAGGCTACCGGCGCCGGCGGGAACTAGGGTGTGATCCCAAAAAGTTGCAAGACTTTTTGGGTGAGATCACACCCCAAATCAAAACCACGGTGTGATCCCGAAAAGTCGCAGATTTTTCGGACGAGATCGCATCCAAACTCAATACGTTCGCAGGGAAATCCGGTTCAATTCGAATTGATCAGACGATAGGGTTGTCATGATGATCGAACCGCCGGCCGGCGCCTTCGAACAGGCCTATGCGCGTGGCGCCGCGCAGGTGGTCTGGACCACGCTGGTCGCCGATCTTGAAACGCCGGTCTCGGCGTTTCTGAAAGTCGCCGGCGGCCGGCCGATGAGTTTTCTGTTGGAGTCCGTCGAAGGCGGCGCCGTCCGCGGACGCTATTCGATTATCGGGCTCGATCCCGACATCGTTTGGCGCGCGCGCGGCGCGCGCGCGGAGATTGATCGGGCGCCGCCCACCGGCAAGGGCTTCGCGCCCTGCGGCGCACCCCCGCTCGAAGCGCTGCGCGCCCTGATCGCGGAGAGCCGGGTGGAATTGCCCGAGGCCCTGCCCCCGATGGCGGCCGGCGTGTTCGGCTATCTCGGCTACGACATGGTCAGGCAGATGGAGGAACTGCCGCAGCCGCGTCCCGACCCGATCGGAATTCCCGACGCGATCCTGGTGCGGCCGACGATCGTGATCGTCTTCGATGCGGTGAAGGACACGATCACGATCGTCACGCCGGTGCGCCCTTCACATGCCATGACCGCGCAATCGGCGTTGGCACGCGCGGCGGAGAGACTGACCGCTGTTGTCGATGCGCTCGACCACCCGCTGGTCACGGATGCGGCGGCGCTTCTCGAAGGGTCCCTCGCCGTCGCACCGGTGTCGAACACGACGCCGGAGGAGTTCCGCCGCATCGTTCTGCGCGGCAAGGAGTACATCGCGGCCGGTGACGTTTTTCAGGTCGTGCTGGCGCAGAGATTCGAGGCGCCGTTCACGCTGCCGCCGTTTTCGCTCTACCGTGCCCTGCGTCGGGTCAATCCGGCGCCGTTCCTATTTTTTCTCGACTACGGTGATTTCGCGGTGGCCGGATCGAGCCCGGAAATTCTGGTGCGCGCGCGCGACGCCGTGGTCACCATTCGCCCGCTCGCCGGCACGCGCCCGCGTGGTGCAACGCTCGCCGAAGACAAGCGGCTTGAGGAAGAATTGCTGGCGGATCCGAAGGAGCGCGCCGAGCATTTGATGCTGCTCGACCTCGGCCGCAACGACGTCGGCCGCGTCGCCGAAATCGGATCGGTCAAGGTCACCGACCAATTCTTGATCGAGCGTTTCAGCCAGGTCATGCACATCGTCTCGAACGTGGAGGGTAGGCTCGCGAATGGTCGCGACGCCGTCGATGCGCTGGTTGCGGGTTTTCCGGCCGGCACGGTCTCGGGCGCTCCAAAAGTACGTGCGATGGAAATCATCGACGAGCTGGAGAAGGAAAAGCGCGGCCTCTACGCCGGCTGCGTCGGGTACTTTTCCGCCGCCGGCGATCTCGATAGCTGCATCGTGCTGCGCACCGCCCTGGTAAAGGACGGCAGGATGTACGTTCAGGCTGGCGCCGGCATCGTCGCCGACAGCGATCCTGCCTCCGAGCAGCAGGAATGCGTCAACAAGGCCAGGGCGCTATTTCGCGCCGCCGAGGAGGCCAGGCGATTTGCGTCGGCGGCCGGGCGGGGCCAGTGAGGTGCCACATCCAATGCCGGCGTTTTGCTGCGATGCGGCTTGTGCCCAAAATGGGCACATGATACATTTATGTCATGCGGATCATTGCCCGGCGCACCCTTCGGGATCTTGTCAAGGCGCGCACTGGGTACAAGGATCATCGAGCGCTGAAAGCCGCGCTCGATGCCTGGTTTCATGAAGTCAAGAAGGCTCGATGGAAGAGTGCGGCAGACGTGAAGCGAAACTACGCAACAGCCAGCATCGTTTCGGCTGATCGTGTGGCGTTTAATATCAATGATAACCGGTATCGGCTTGTTGCCGCAGTTGACTATAAAAAGGCGATCGTCTGGATCAAATGGCTCGGGACCCAGAAGGACTATGACCGGATCGCCGTCGGGGAGGTTAAACATGAACGCTGAAGTCAAGCCGATCCGCACAGAGGCAGATTACGAGGCGGCTCTCAAGGAGGTTGGACGCCTGTGGGGCGCCAAGTCGGGAACGCCCAAGGGCGACCGGCTGGACGTACTGGCAACGCTGATCGAGGCCTACGAGGACGAACACTATCCCATAGACCCGCTCGACCCGATCGAGGCCATCAAGTTTCGGATGGAACAACAGGGTCTCACGCGGCGCGATTTGGAACCGATCATTGGCACGCGCACCCGTGTTGCCGAGGTACTCAACCGCAAGCGTGGACTTTCGATCGGCATGATCCGCCGCCTCAACGCACGGCTTGGCATTTCCGCCGACGTACTGATCCGACCCAGCCGGAAAGTCGTTGCTTAGAAAGGATATTGCGTAGGATACATGGCATTCTCAAACCGAAAAGTGCCAAAACTGACGCCATGATCCTGCTGATCGACAACTACGACAGCTTCACCTTCAACCTCGTCCATTTCCTGGGCGAATTGGGGGCGGCGGTGGCTGTGCATCGCAACGACAAGATTTCGGTTGCGGAGGTGCTGGCCGCCGATCCCGATGCGATCGTGCTGTCGCCCGGTCCGTGCACCCCCAACGAGGCTGGCATCTGTCTCGATCTGGTCGCGCAGGCGGCGCCCAAAATTCCGATTTTCGGGGTCTGCCTCGGCCAGCAGGCGATCGGGCAAGCGTTCGGCGGCAAAGTCGTGCGCGCGCCGGCGCCGGTCCATGGCAAGCTCTCGGAGATCAAGCATTCCGGTCAAGGCCTATTCCGCGGCATCAACGGTCCGTTCAAGGCGACCCGTTATCATTCGCTGGTGGTGGAGCGCGCGACGATGCCCGAAACGTTGACGGTCACCGCGGAGACCGACGACGGGATTGTGATGGGCTTGCAGCACAAGGCGCTGCCGCTGCACGGCGTGCAGTTTCATCCCGAGAGCATCGCGTCCGAACACGGTCACCTGATCCTGAAAAACTTTCTCGACATCGCCGCGCAATGGAATGCCTGCCGTGCGCCAACGCGCGCGCGCAAGCCGGCAATATCGACACCGACAATGGCGGGGGCGTAGATGGCCGAACTCAAGACCCTCATCGGCCAGGTCGCGACCGGCGCCCAGCTCACGCGCGAGCAAGCCGCGGCGGCGTTCGACAGCATGATGTCGGGCGAAGCCACGCCCTCGCAAATGGGCGGCCTCCTGATGGCGCTGCGCGTGCGCGGCGAGACCGTCGACGAGATCACCGGCGCGGTATCGGCGATGCGCGCGAAAATGCTGGGCGTGGTCGCGCCGCCGAATGCGATCGACGTGGTCGGCACCGGCGGCGACGCGTCGGGGTCCTATAACATTTCCACCTGCGCCGCGTTCATCGTCGCCGGCGCCGGCGTTCCAGTCGCCAAGCACGGCAACCGCGCACTGTCCTCGCGCGCGGGCTCGGCCGATGTGCTGACGGCGCTGGGCGTCAACATCGACCTGAACCCGGCGGCGATCACGCGCTGCATCGAGGAAGCCGGGATCGGCTTCATGTTTGCGCCGGCGCACCATCCCGCCATGAAGCACGTCGGGCCGACCCGCGTCGAACTCGGCACCCGCACGATCTTCAATCTTTTGGGACCTTTGTCGAACCCGGCTGGCGTCAAGCGCCAGATGGTTGGCGTGTTTTCAAAACAATGGGTCGAACCGCTGGCGCATGTTCTGAAAAATCTCGGCTCGGAGCGCGCCTATGTCGTGCATGGTTCGGACGGGCTCGACGAGATCACCACATCGGGGCCGACGCTGGTGGCGGCGCTCGACAACGGCGCCGTGCGGACGTTTGAGATCGCGCCCGAGGATATCGGGCTCGCCCGCTCGAAGCCGGACGCGCTGCGCGGCGGCGATGCCAATACCAACGCGGCGGCATTGAGAGACGTGCTGACCGGCAAGAAAGGTCCGTTTCGCGATGTCGCGGTGCTCAATGCCGCGGCCGCGCTGATGGTCGCCGGGACCGCCAAGGATCTCAAGGCCGGCGCCGCGCTCGCCTACAAGTCAATCGACAGCGGCGAGGCCGAAGGCCGGCTGGGACGCCTGATCGCGATATCGAACGCGTAATTTCGATGACCGACATTCTCGCACGCATCGAGACCTACAAGCGCGGCGAGATCGCCGCCGCTAAGGCGGCGCGGCCGTTGCGTGAGATCGAGGCGGCGGCCAGGGCTGCGCCGGCGCCACGCGGTTTTGTCGCCGCGATCGAGCGCCGCGTCGCTGCCGGTGAATACGCGCTGATCGCCGAGGTGAAGAAGGCGAGCCCGTCGCGCGGGCTGATCCGTCCCGATTTCGATCCACCGGCGTTGGCTAAAGCCTACGAGAGCGGCGGCGCAACGTGTCTTTCCGTGCTCACCGATGGCCCGTCGTTCCAGGGTGCGCCCGAGCACTTGAGGGCGGCGAGCGCCGCGACGGCGTTGCCGGTGCTGCGCAAGGATTTCATGTTCGACCCCTACCAGGTCGCGGAGGCGCGGGCCTGGGGCGCCGATTGCATTTTGATCATCATGGCGGCGCTCGGCGACGCCGCGGCCACCGAGATTGAGGCTGCCGCCCTCGCCTACGGGATGGACGTGCTCGTGGAAGTCCACGACGAGGCGGAACTGGCGCGCGCGCTGCGGCTAAAGTCGCGGCTGATCGGTGTCAACAACCGCGACCTGCGCACCTTTGAAACCACGCTGGCGACCAGCGAGCGGCTGGCGCCGATGGTGCCGCGCGACCGCGTCGTCGTCGCCGAAAGTGGTATCGCTACACCGACCGATCTGGCGCGACTGGCCCGCGTCGGGATCGCGACCTTCCTGGTCGGCGAAAGCCTGATGCGCCAGCCGGACGTTGCAGCGGCGACGCGGGAATTGGTCGCGCCGCGGCGGCGCGCGGCGGCACGGTAGGCAGCCATGGCGCGCAACCTGACTCATCTCGGCCGGCGCGGCGAGGCCCGCATGGTCGATGTGTCGCGAAAAAAGCCCTCCGAACGCGTCGCCATCGCGGAAGGCCGCGTGGTCATGCGCAAGGCGACGCTCGAACTGGTGCTCGCAGGCAACGCCAAGAAGGGCGATGTCATGGGAGCGGCACGAATCGCCGGCATCATGGCGGCAAAGAAAACGCATGAACTCATTCCGCTATGTCACCCGCTGGCCTTGTCGCAGATCACGGTTGATATCGAGCCCGACGCCAAACTGCCCGGCCTCGTGGTACGCGCGACGGTCAAGGTTTCCGGCAAGACCGGCGTTGAAATGGAAGCGCTGACAGCGGTTTGCGTCGCATGCCTGACAATTTACGACATGATCAAAGCGGTCGAACGCGGGATGCGCATCGAAGGCGTGCGCCTGATCGAAAAGCGCGGCGGCAAATCCGGTCACTTCCAGGCGGAGACATAAGGTGGCGTTGCTCAGCGTCGCCGACGCGCTGGCTCGCGTGCTGGACGACGCGCAGCCGCTTCCCGCGGAAGAAGTTGCGCTCGCCGACGCACACGGACGCGTGCTGGCCGCCGATCTCGCCGCCCGCCGCACGCAGCCGCCGGCCGCGGTTTCGGCCATGGACGGCTACGCCGTGCGTGCTGTTGATGTCGCCCAGGCGCCCGCAACGTTGAGCGTCATCGGCGAAGTCCCGGCGGGTCGGCCGTTCGAGGGAACCGTCGGTAGCCGGCAAGCCGCGCGCATCTTCACCGGTGGCGTAATGCCGGTGGGTGCGGATACGGTGGTGATCCAGGAAAATACCTCGCGCAATGGCGATCGGGTGACCGTCAGCGCGTCCGCCGTACGCGGCAAAAACGTCCGCGCCGAAGGCCTCGATTTCCGCGCTGGCGACGTTCTGTTTCGGCGCGGGCACCGCTTGACATCGCGCGATCTCGCGCTGGTCGCCGGCATGAACTACGCAAAAGTTCCGGTTCATCGCCGCGCGAAAGTGGCGCTGTTCGGGACCGGCGATGAATTGGTGCCGCCCGGCGGCGATCCAGGACCCGGCCAGATCGTCTATTCGAACGGCTTTTCGCTGATCGCGCTGATGCGGGCCGAGGGCGCCGAGGTGGTTGATCTCGGCATCGTGCCGGATCGGTTCGAAGACAGCGTAGCCGCCGTCCGGCGCGCGCGGCGCGAGGACGCGGACGTCCTGGTAACAACCGGAGGCGCCTCGGTCGGCGACTACGATCTGGTGCAGCAGGCGTTCGCGGCCGAAGGCATGGCGCTGTCGTTCTGGAAGGTCGCGATGCGGCCCGGTCGTCCGTTGATGCACGGCCGGCTCGGCGCCATCCACGTCCTCGGGCTGCCGGGCAATCCGGTCTCCTCCTACGTCTGCTGCTTCCTGTTTGCCGTCCCGCTGCTGCGCCGGCTGGCGGGGCGAAGCGATGTCGGCATCACGACCGAACAGGCGCTGCTGGGTGCCGATCTACCGGCCAACGACGCGCGCGCCGACTACATGCGGGCAACGCTATCGACGAACGCCGCTGGCGACAGCGTGGCGACGCCTTTCCCGCTGCAGGACAGCTCAACCATGGGCCGCCTTGCCAGCGCCGATTGCCTGGTCATACGCCAACCCAGCGCCGCGGCCGTCCCCAAGGGCGCCGTCTGCACAATCGTAAAGCTGCCCTTGTAGCGATCGGCAAATTTCTTCACCTGAAATTAAAGGGTTGCGGAACACATATCGAACATATAGTGTTCTGTTCATGATTTGTTTTGGGTGCCGAACACACACACTGGGACACGGGCACCCGCAGCCCTGAGGACATCCGCGATGCTCACGCGCAAACAACTCGAGCTCCTTCGCTTCATCCACGAGCGGGTAAAGGAGGCGGGCGTTCCGCCTTCGTTCGACGAGATGAAGGATGCCTTGGATTTGCGATCCAAGTCCGGAATTCACCGTCTGATTACGGCGCTCGAGGAGCGCGGCTTCATTCGGCGGCTGCCGAACCGCGCGCGCGCAATCGAAGTCATCAAGCTTCCGGAAGCAATCAGTCCTGGGCTTGGCGGCCGCTCGCGCGGCTTCACGCCCAACGTCATCGAAGGCAATCTTGGGCGCGTGCGAACCAATTCCGACGACGAGGGCGGCCGCCCGGTGGCCGTGCCGATGATGGGTCGTATCGCCGCCGGCACGCCGATCGAAGCGATCCAGACCAAAAGCCACGTCATCAACATGCCACAGGATGTGCTGTCGACGGGGGAGCATTTTGCGCTCGAAGTCCGCGGCGATTCGATGATCGAAGCCGGCATCCTCGATGGCGACACGGCCCTGATCAAGAAGACCGACGCCGCCGACACCGGCGACATTGTGGTCGCGTTGATCGATAACGAGGAGGCAACGCTCAAGCGCTTCCGCCGCCGCGGCGCGTCAATTGCGCTGGAGCCCGCGAATACCGCCTACGAGGTGCGCATTCTGCCTCCGAACCGGGTTCGCATTCAGGGCAAGCTGGTGGGCTTGTTCCGAAAGTACTGAGCGCGTTTCGCAGCGTCAGTCGTCAAGTTCGATATCTTCTTCTCGAGGCGTCGCATCGCGAACGCGCGGCGGCGACGCTACGCGTCGTGACGCGTCACCTCCATCAGCGGTGGTCGATGCCCACTGGCGGCTGATACCGCGCGGCCGCGCCGCTTCGATGCGCCATTGCCCGTCCTCCCGGTAGAGCGCCATGGCGCCCTGCCCGCGCACGGCATCGCGGTCGATGACACGCGACGCGCAGTCAGGTGGTGCCGAGCGTGCGGTGATGACAACGGCCGCCCGACCGCAATCCTCCGCCAGCGCCTGAGCGCTGCGGGCGACCGCGACGATCGCGCCGCCGGTAAGCTCCGCGACGCAGCCGGTGTCGTCACATGCGAATCCGCTCCCCAGCTTCGGATCGTTTGGAGCGCGCGCATCGCCATCCGCGGCCAGCCACTCGCGGATTGCAAATGCGTCGCTTCCGAGCTTGATCGCGGACAAGCTACCGTCCGGCCCGCGCACTGCTACCGCCGCCGCGCCGTCCGACAGGAGTATGTCCGGACGCGGCGTGACCGCCGCCAACGCGCTGGCGACGACAACGAGCGCGGCGCCGAGCCAGCGCAACCGCGAGCGCAGCAGGCAGACCAAGATCAGCCCGGCGGTCGCAAGCAGAAGGAGCCCAACGCCGAACGCCGGTACACGCCCAAGCGCGCCCGGCAGGCTCGTAACCCAGAGCGCGACGGCAACCATCCAATCGATGCCGGCCGCCATCAGCCGCCAGAGCGGGGCGTCGAACCCGAACGGCATCAGCACAAGCGCCGCAAGCCCGGCCGGCATCACCCATGCGGAGACGATCGGCATCGCCAGCAGGTTGGCGAGGACGCCGTAGGGCGCGATACGATGAAAATGAAATGCTGCGTAGGGGGTCGTCGCCGCGCCCGCCACCAGCGAGGCAAACAGCAACGCGACCACTTCTCGCCCACCCCAAAGCGCGACGCGCGCGCTCAACGTCGTGTTGCCGCCGGCGGCTACCCACGGCATGCCGCGCTCGTAGGCTGCGACCAGCGCCAAGGTAGCGGCAAACGACATCTGGAACGACGGATGCACGACCGCTTCGGGCGCCACCAGCAGCACCGCAATGGCTGCAACTGCCAAAGTTCGCAGCGTCAGCGCTGCGCGATCGGCCATCACGCCGACGAGCACGATCGCGGTCATGATAAACGCGCGTTGGGTCGCGACTTCCGCGCCCGACAGCGCCAGGTAGCAGGCGGCGGCCATCAGTGCGACCACCGCGCCCCATTTCTTGATCGGCCTTCGGCTCGCCAGTCCGGGTACCAGCGCGAGTCCGGCGCGAACGATGAAGAACACCACGCCGGCAACGACCGCCATATGGTAGCCTGATATCGACAGCACGTGCGCCAGACTGGAAACGTACATTGCATTATTGACCGGATCGGAAATCGCATCGCGTTTGCCGGTGATCAGAGCGGAGGCGATGGCACCGGCGTCGCCGGACGCCGCCGCACGGATGCGCTTGTCGATGGCCTCGCGCACGCCGTCGATGAAGCTTGCATAGCGCAGGCGAACGTCCGGTGGCGCCGGCGGCGGCTGGGTTGCAATTGATCCGGTCACGAAGCCGACCGCACCGATGCGCTGAAAATAAAGATCGCGCGCGAAATCATAGCCGCCGGGGCGCAAGGGCTTGAGCGGCGGGTTGAGCCGAGCGCTGAATGAAATAAATGATCCGACCAATGGCGCTGTGCCGCGGCGCACCGATACCCGAACGCGCTGCGGAGGCTGCGCGACGCGACCGCCTTCGAACTTCGAGACCCTGACGACAATGCGGTCGGTCCGCGCGCGTTCCTCGCGTGCCTCGACAAACCCGGTGACTTTCACGCCGTAGGCGGATCGCTCGAGCACCGGATGTGCAATCAGTTCGGTCTTGAGCGCGACGATCGCAAATCCGGCGCATGCAGCGGCGGCGAGCGCCAGGAGCGGGAATGCGAGTGGCCGGCGGCGGGCGCAGTAGGCGAGTGTCGCGGCGCCGGTGGCCGTGACGGCCGCCGCTGCCCACGCCGGTTCATGCTCAGCGGTGAAATAGACGGCAACGCCAAAGCCGAAGGCAACCGGCATCCACGGCGCCAGGCGGCCGGCTCCGAAATCGGCAGCGATCGCCTCCTTGCCAGCACTTCGAAGTCGTCCGAAGCGATCCGCCAGCGCTCGCGCGGCCGCTCCATCCCCCCGCGACCCCAGCCAAGGCCACGTGCGCCAGGGCCGCGCCGCCCATGGCGGCCATGTTTGTGCACGGTCGCCAGCCCTGCCCCGGTCATCCACCATCGCGCGGCCCCCATCGCGCACCAACCCGCACCCGACATGCTACACGCCTGGCGCCGCGTGCGCATCGGCAGCCGGCAAGCGAGCGGGACAAGTCTTGTTGTTGATGAGGCCGCCGCGGTCAGGAAGCGGCGGCGACCTTAGCCCAGGTGTCGCGAAGGCCAACCGTACGGTTGAATACCGGACGCGCTGGCGTCGAATCCCGGTCATGGCAAAAATACCCCTGGCGTTCGAACTGAATGGCTTCGCCAACGGAATGCAGCACGAGGTCCGGCTCGAGCTTCGCATCGTGCAGCACCTCGAGCGAGGTGGGGTTGAGTTCGCCCGCAATGTTGCCTGGATCGGGCGAGGGATGCCGGAACAGTTGGTTGTAAAGCCGCACTTCGGCGGACACGGCATCGGCGGCACAGACCCAGTGCATCGTCGCCTGCACCTTGCGCCCGTCGGGGGCATTTCCGCCGCGAGTCTGCGCATCGTAGGTGCAGCGCAGCTCGCTCACCTCACCGGCGGCGTTTTTCATCACCTCGCGGCAGGTGATGAAGTAGCCATAGCGCAGGCGCACCTCGCGTCCGGGCGCCAACCGAAAAAATTTCTTGGGCGGATTTTCTAAAAAGTCTTCGCGCTCGATATAGAGATCCCTGCCGAAACGGATCTGCCGCGTTCCCGCCCCGGGGTTGTCCGGGTGGTTGGCGGCTTCCAGCAATTCGGTTTGACCTGCCGGATAGTTCTCAATCACGACCTTGAGCGGCCGCAGTACCGCCATGCGCCGCTGCGCGCCCCGATTAAGGATTTCGCGCACGGAGTGCTCGAACATCGCCATATCGACTGCGCTGTTGGCCTTGGCAACGCCGATGCGCGCGATGAAATCACGCAGCGCGGCAGGCGGCACTCCACGCCGCCGCAATCCCGCCAGTGTCGGCATGCGCGGGTCGTCCCAGCCGCTGACATCGCCGCCGCGCACCAGTTCGGTCAGCACGCGCTTCGAAAGCACCGTGTAGGTGAGATTGAGGCGCGCGATCTCATATTGCCGGGGCCGCGAGGGCACCGGCAGATTGTCGAGAAACCACTCGTAAAGCGGCCGGTGGTCTTCGAATTCCAGCGTGCAGATCGAATGCGTGATGTGCTCGATGGCGTCGGATTGGCCATGCGCGAAGTCGTAGCTCGGGTAGACGCACCATGCGTTGCCGGTGCGCGGATGGCTGGTGTGCAGGATGCGATAGAGCACGGGATCGCGCATATTGATGTTACCCGACGCCATGTCGATTTTGGCGCGCAGCACCCGCGCCCCGTTGGGGAATTCACCCGCGCGCATGCGTCGGAACAGGTCGAGGTTCTCCGCCACCGTCCGAGCGCGAAACCGGCTGTCGCGACCCGGCTCGATCAGAGTGCCTCGGTTGGCGCGAATTTCGTCTTGCGACTGATCGTCGACGTAGGCCTTGCCGGCCTCGATCAGGTGCTCCGCCCAGGCGTAAAGTTGCTCGAAATAGTCGGATGCGTGGTGAAGATGCGTACCCCAATCAAACCCGAGCCAGTGAACGTCGTGCTTGATGGCGTCGATGAATTCCTGCTCTTCCTTGACCGGATTAGTGTCGTCGAAACGCAGGTGGCACCGCCCGCCGAATTCTTCGGCGATGCCGAAGTTCAGGCAGATCGCCTTGGCGTGACCGATGTGGAGATAGCCGTTCGGTTCCGGCGGAAAGCGCGTGACGACCATCGCATGCCGGCCGGACGCCAGGTCGGCCCTGACGATTTCGCGGATGAAGTCGCGTCCCGCTTCGCCGCTCGCCGTCTGACCTAATGACATGCCCGTTCCTCATCCCGCTAATAGCGGGTTTGATCCCGCACCGAGCCGCCTATGTGCCAAATATGTCATGCAGCGCCAAGGCCAGTTCCGTCCGCCGGGTTCACCGTCGGCCGCAGGCTGTATTGCGCGGGCCGAATGGACTGACACCTGCGCGGGGCTGTGCTACACGAACGCCCGCGTTTGATCATTGCTGCCGGGCCCTGACGAGAGGACATGTCAGAGACAGTCGTTACACGTTTCGCGCCTTCGCCAACAGGATTTCTGCATATCGGTGGTGCGCGCACCGCGTTGTTCAACTGGCTTTACGCGCGCGCACGCGCGGGCAAGATGCTCTTGCGCATCGAGGACACCGATCGCGAACGCTCGACGCAGGCCGCCATCGATGCCATTCTTGACGGACTAAACTGGCTCGGCATCGCGTGGGATGGCGATGCGGTCTATCAATTCGCGCGTGCCGCGCGACACCGCGAGGTCGCGGCGCAACTGCTCGACAGCGGGTGCGCCTACCGCTGCTATGCCTCACCCGAGGAGCTTGCGGCCATGCGCGAGGCCGCGCGCCGCGAGGGGCGTTCCAATTTCTACGACGGGCGCTGGCGCGACCGCCATGCCTCAGAGGCCTCACCCGGCGTGAAGCCGGCAATTCGTCTGCGGGCTCCGCTGACCGGAGAAACCGTCATTGACGATCAAGTCCAGGGCCGGGTTGTCTGGCAAAATGAAAATCTCGACGATCTTGTCTTGCTGCGATCCGATGGTACGCCGACCTATATGCTGGCCGTCGTGGTTGACGACCATGACATGAATGTTACGCATGTCATCCGGGGCGACGATCACCTCACCAACGCCGCACGCCAAAAACAAATCTATGATGCGCTCGGCTGGCAGCTGCCGGTCATGGCGCACATTCCGCTGATCCATGGACCGGATGGCTCGAAACTCTCCAAGCGCCACGGCGCGCTCGGGGTCGACGCCTACCGTGCCATGGGATATCTGCCGGCCGCATTGCGGAACTACCTGGTGCGGCTCGGGTGGTCGCATGGCGACCAGGAGATTTTCACGACCGAGGAGATGATTGCCGCGTTCGACCTGCCTCAGATCGGCCGTTCGCCGGCGCGGTTCGACTTGACCAAACTGGAAAGCCTGAACGGCCATTATCTCCGCGGCATGCCGGACGCCGATCTCGTCGCCGAAATCGAACGCGGACTACCTTACTTTGCACAGGGCGCCGCGCTCAGCGCTCGGATGAATCCGGAGCTGCGAGCGCGCCTTGTCAGCGCCATGCCGGGGCTCAAGGAGCGCGCCAAGACTCTCATTGAACTCATTGAAGGCGCACGTTTTCTTTATGCCGATCGGCCAATCGTCCCGGATGAAAAGGCGAGCGCGCTGTTGACCCCCGATTCGCGCGCGCTAATCGGCGCCTTGCTGACCGATTTGGCCATCGTTGAACCGTGGTCGGCACCGACCACCGAGGATGCGGTCAGGGCATTTTCCGAACGGCACGGACTCAAGCTTGGCTCGGTTGCCCAGCCGCTGCGGGCGGCGCTGACTGGGCGCACGACGTCGCCGGGGATTTTTGACGTGCTGGCGGCGCTCGGAAAGCCCGAAAGCCTGGCTCGGCTGCGAGATCAGGCGGAGCCCGTCACGCGCTGATTATGCCCGGTCCGCACGTCCGGCGGGGCGCGGGCGCCATCTTGCGGCGCACACAAAAATGAGTGCAATGTCAATCAGGATCCACCGAGGGCAATCCCATGGATGCGACCGCGGACGAAAAAAAGACCAACGCCAGGACCGTTAAGCTTTCACTCGGCGACAAGAGCTGGTCGTTCCCGATCTACGAGGGCACGATCGGCCCTGGCGTCATGGACATCAGCAAACTTTACAACCAGACGGGGATGTTTACCTACGATCCCGGCTACACCTCGACCGGAAGCTGCGAGTCCAAAATCACCTACATCGACGGCGACGCGGGCGTGCTGCTCTACCGTGGATATCCCATCGAGCAGCTGGCCGAGAATGGGGACTTCTTAGAAACCTGCTACCTTCTGCTGTACGGGGAACTGCCCACCACCGCCCAAAAGGCGGATTTTGATTATCGGGTCACGCGCCACACCATGGTGCACGAGCAGATGAGCCGGTTTCTCCAGGGGTTCCGGCGCGACGCCCATCCGATGGCGGTGATGTGCGGCAGTGTCGGCGCACTGTCGGCATTTTACCATGACTCGACCGACATTTCCGATCCGACCCAACGTATGGTCGCTTCGCTCCGCATGATCGCAAAAACGCCGACGCTCGCGGCCATGGCCTACAAATACAACGTTGGCCAACCATTCGTTTATCCGATGAACGAACTCGACTACGCGTCTAACTTCCTGCGCATGTGCTTTGCGGTGCCGTGCGAGCAATACCGACTCAATCCGGTGCTGGCGCGCGCGATGGATCGAATCTTTATCCTGCACGCAGACCATGAGCAAAACGCGTCGACATCGACTGTGCGGCTCGCGGGTTCGTCGGGCGCAAATCCCTTTGCATGCATCGCCGCGGGCATTGCTTGCCTATGGGGGCCGGCGCATGGCGGCGCGAATGAAGCGGCGTTGAAAATGCTCACCGAAATCGGCCGCGTTGAGCGCATTCCCGAGTTCATCAAGCGCGCCAAGGACAAGAATGACTCCTTCCGTCTGATGGGTTTCGGTCACCGCGTCTACAAAAATTACGACCCGCGTGCCAAGATCATGCAAAAGACCTGTCACGAAGTGCTCAATGAGCTGGGTGTCAAGGATGATCCGTTGCTTGATGTCGCGATGGAACTTGAACGCATCGCGTTGCATGACGACTATTTCATCGAAAAGAAGCTTTACCCGAACATCGACTTCTATTCGGGTATTACGTTGAAGGCGATGGGATTTCCGGTCAGCATGTTCACCGTGCTGTTCGCCGTTGCGCGTACCGTCGGCTGGATCGCGCAATGGAAGGAGATGATTGAAGATCCAAGCCAAAAAATCGGGCGCCCGCGCCAGCTCTACACGGGGGCGATACAGCGCGATTACGTGCCAATTTCGCGCCGGAAATAACCAATTGCAATGACGGCATTATGCCGCTTTGGCGCCGTCGTAAGCCCAGGTGAGATAGATGCCGGCCCAGGTAAATCCGCCGCCGAAGGCTGCCACGATTAGCTTGTCGCCACGCTTGAGACGGCTTTCGTAGTCCCACAGACACAATGGGATCGTCGCGGCTGTAGTGTTGCCGTATTTGTGGATCGTCACCATGACGCGATCCATGGGCAAGCCCATCCGAGCGGCGGTTGCTTCGATAATGCGGCGGTTGGCTTGGTGAGGAACCAGCCAGTCGACATCTTTGCTGGTCAGTTTGTTGCGCGCGAGCAGTTCGTTGGCGATCTCGGCCATACGGGCGACCGCGAACTTGTAGACTTGCGCCCCCTCCTGATGAACGTAATGCAAGCGGCGGGCGACGGTTTCCGCTGTGGGCGGCATTCGGCTGCCGCCGGCCTTCTGGTGCAGGTACGGCATACCCGCGCCGTCCGAGCAGATCAGCGAATCGATGATGCCGCGTCGATTGCGCGAAGGTTCTATCAGCACGGCGCCCGCAGCGTCGCCGAACAGCACGCAGGTCGTCCTTTCGGTGTAGTCGATGATCGACGACATTTTGTCGGCGCCGACCACCACGACCTTCTGGTATTTTCCAGTCTCGACAAACTGGCTCGCAATGGTCACGGCATAGACAAAGCCGGAGCATGCAGCCTGGACGTCAAACGAGCCGATGTTGCGGATGCCGACCATGTCACAGACCAAGTTTGCGGTCGATGGAAACACGAAGTCGGGCGTCGTCGTCGCACAGATCAGCAGGTCGACGGCTCCGGGCGCGGTCTTGGTTTTTTCGAGCAGGCCGCGCACGGCTTCCGCGGCCATATGGGACGTGCCGAGGCCCTCCCCCTTCAGAATGCGTCTTTCCTTGATGCCAGTGCGATCGACAATCCATGCATCTGTCGTGTCGACCAGTTTGGCCAGCTCTTGATTGGTCAGAACGTACTGCGGCAAATGTCCATGGACGCCTGTGATCGCCGCACGAATTGCCGGCGGCCGACGCCTGGCAGTCCTTTTGGTCAGCGGACGCATGGGTGACATTGGAAAACTGACATTACGACGAGTGACTGCGCCATGGCTACTTCGCCCGGGCGGTATTGGCCACGGCCAGCACAACATCGGCAGCGCGCGCGCTGGGCGACCTGCCGCTGATGTCCATGACAGTATCGATACGGCGAAACGCATCGATTTGGCGCGAACGGGCATCGGAATCTGTCATCAATGCCAACAGCGCCGCCGCCAGACGAGCGGGCGTAGCGTCGCGTTGAAGAAATTCGGGCATCACATTGTCGTCCAGCACGTGATTAGCCAGCACCGCCGACCTCGCATACACCAGCAAACGTGCCACCAGTTCCTCGAGCAGCGAAATCTTGTATGCCACGACTGCCGGAACCGCCGCGATCGCCAGTTCAAGCGTCACGGTGCCCGAGGCGGCGAGCGCCACGCGCGCGGTGCGGAAGGCGGCGTATTTTTCTTCCGCGTTGATAACGATCTTCGGACGAATGTCCCATTGCGCCGTCACTTCGATAACCTGTTGCGCAACACGTGCGAGCGTCGGCACGACAACATCAACTGTCCCATATTGCTCGACGACCAGCTTTATTGTTTCGCCAAAAACGTCAGCAAGCCGGGCGATTTCACCTGGCCGGCTCCCGGGCAGAACCAGCAGGACCGGTGGACGGGTGTCGCGGCGTATGCGTTCGCTCGCGTCAGGACGAAGCTTGCGAGCAATTTCCGCCAGCGGGTGTCCGACATAGGTGCACGGCGGCCCGCCAAGCCGCTTATGAAATTCCGGTTCAAACGGCAGCAACGCAAGCACATGATCGATATAGCCACGCATGACCCGGGCGCGACCCGGGCGCCAGGCC
>JBGPOB010000031.1:0-17748 GCA_041487815.1 Xanthobacteraceae bacterium
CAATCGAACAATCGCGGCGCGCAGATCGACGATACCGGCGCCGCTGCGCGCGGATGTGACCAGCACGTGCGGAAACGCGGCAGCGCGGCTGCCAAGCGCGGTTTCGATCGCTGCAACTGCGGCAGCCAGCTCGGGGGGCTCAACCCGGTCGGCCTTGGTCACCACGATCTGGTAGCTTACCGCGGCTTGATCGAGCGTTTGCAGGATGTCGGTATCGACTTCCGACAAACCGCGGCGCGCATCGACGAGCACATAGACGCGCGCGAGGCTGGCGCGCCCGCGCAGAAAATCGTGAATCAGCGCGGTCCAATCCGCGACCTTGGTCTTGGGTGCCTTGGCGTAACCATAACCCGGCATATCAACCAGCGTGAGTGCGCGCTCAGCAAAAGCGGTCACCGGTCTTGCGCCCGAACGCGCGCCAACACCCAAAGAAGCGCCCGCGGCGGAAAAGAATATCAATTCCTGCGTGCGGCCGGGCGTATGCGACGTCCGCGCTAGCGCGTTCTGATTCGTGAGCGCGTTAATGAGGCTTGACTTGCCGACGTTGGAGCGTCCGGCGAACGCAATCTCCACGCCATGCATCCCCGGCAATGACGCGAGCGAAGACGCCGCCGATACAAAGCGCCAGTCGGACGCGAACAGCTTTCGGCCAGCCTCGATTTCGCCGGGTGTGAAGTCGCCTGACATGATCAATCATCAACTCGTCATCACCGGGCCGACGCGCGGAGCGCGGCGAGTCCCGGTGACCCCGCTCATGTTGGCACTAGCTTGCGTCCCTTATCGGGATGGCCGGGACAAGCCCGGCCATGACGAAGGAAACTGCATCAAGGTACTAAGATACTCTTTAAGTCTTCGCCCCGGATTTTACGAATAGCGATTTGATCTTCTCGAACAGCGTTCCAAATTGTTTGAATAACGGTTTGATATTGTCCCATAGCTCGATCTTGGCGCCGTTGCGGCTCATGATCACCGACTGCTGAAGCACCGACAACGTATTGTTCCAGGCCCAATAGATCACCAGCCCCGCGGAGAAGCTCGACAGCATGAAGGTGAAGATGACCGGCATCCAGTCGAAGATCATCTTTTGCGTCGGGTCCGGCGGCGCCGGGTTGAGCTTCATCTGGAACCACATCGTCACGCCCATGATCAGCGGCCACACGCCGAGCATCAGGTAGGGGCCAAAAAGAGGAACTTGCGACGGATCGAACGCGATCAGCCCGAACAGGTTGAAGACCGTGGTCGGATCGGGCGCGGATAGATCCTTGCTCCAGCCAAAGAACGGCGCATGGCGCATTTCGATCGTGACGAACAGCACCTTGTAGAGCGCGAAGAATACCGGAATCTGGATCACGATCGGCAGGCAGCCGGCCACCGGATTGATCTTCTCCTTCTTGTAAAGCTCCATCATCTCCTGTTGCTGGCGCACCTTGTCGTCGGGAAAGCGCTCGCGCATCGCCTGCATCTGCGGCTGAATTTTCTTCATCTTCGCCATCGACGCATATGACTTGTTGGCGAGCGGGAAAAACACAAATTTGATGACAACGGTAACGATCAGAATCGCGAGGCCGAAATTGCCGACCAGCCGGTAGAAATAGTCGATGGCCCAGAACATCGGCTTGGTGATGAAGTAGAACCAACCCCAGTCGATCATCAGCTCAAAGCGGTTGAGACCCAGCGCCTTGTCGTATCCATCGATGACGGCGACTTCCTTGGCGCCGGCAAAGAGCCGGCCGTTCGCGCTTCCCGTCGCGCCAGGCGCGATCGTTTGAGCGTCGAGCAGATAGTCGGTCTGGTAGGTCTTGGTGTTGCCGATGGCACCGGCGCTGAAATGGGCATCGACGCGAGCGGTGGCGTCGGGCAGCAGCGTGGCGGCAAAGTATTTATCGGTAATGCCCATCCATGCATTGGTCACGCTGAAAGTCTGTGTCTTCTCCTCTTCGATCTTCTTGTAGGTGACTTCCTGCAGGCTCTTTTCACCAAGCACGCCGATCAGCCCTTCATGGAGGATGTAATAGCCAAGCGTCGGCGGCGTGCCATGACGGGAAATCAAACCATAGGGATAGAGTGTCACCGGCGTTTCGCCGTTGTTGGTCACGCTGTCCTTGACGGTAAAAAGGTATTTGTCGTCGACCGCGATCGTGCGCCGGAACACGAGACCCTCGCCATTATCGTAGCTCAGCGTCACCGGACGATTGAATGCAAGCATATCGCCGCCCGTGTGGCGCCATTCGGTGTCGGCTGTCGGCACCTTGGCCTTCGTCCCTGAGGCGACGACCCATCCGAATTCGGCGTAGAATGGATGTTGCGTGCTCGAGGGCGACAGCAACAGGATCGCGGGTGATTTGGGGTCGACCGTTTCGCGAAACTGGGTCAGCGACAGGTCGTCGATGCGCGCTCCCTTGAGCGCGATTGAGCCTTTCAGGCGCGGCGTTTCGATGACGACGTGCGGGCGCGCGGCAACAACCGCTTCGCGCGCCGCGGGACTCGAAGGCGACGCCGCGCCGGGCGCAGCAGGCGCCGAGGGCACGCCGGGGGCAGCGTTTTGCGACAACGGTTGCGATGGTTGTGATGGAGTTTGCGCGGCACCGCTCGGCGCGCCCGGTGTGGAAGGCTGCTGCTGGGCCTGCTGTTGCTGCTGCGCCTGCTTCTGCTTTTCCATTTGCGGAATGCCGAAGAAATATTGCCAGCCGATCAGCAGCAGCGCCGACAGCGCAATGGCGAGGATGGTGTTTTTGTGGTCGTTCATGATGCCGTCTGAATTGGTGGAACCCGGGTCAAGCGCCCAAGCGCGCCCGACAGGTCGGCGGCCAGTCGCTCGAATGACAACTTCAGCGCGGCGCGGCGGCCGACCAATACATAGTCATGCCCGGGTACAATGCACCCCGGCGCAACTTGCCTCACAACTTCGCGCAGGCGCCGTCGCACACGATTTCGCACAACTGCGTCTCCGACCTTTTTTGACACCGTGAAGCCGACGCGCGGCGGGCGCTGATCGCCACGCGCGCGCGACTGCAGCACAAAGCCCGCGGCGTGAAATTTGGCGCCCGTGGCGGCGGCGAGAAAATCCGCGCGTTGCTTTAATCGCTCCATGACGACGACCGCGGCGCCGCGGCCGGTCAGGCGCTCAGCCGCTTGCGGCCGCGCGCACGACGCGCGCTGAGCACCCTGCGGCCGCCCTTGGTCGCCATGCGGGCGCGGAAACCGTGACGGCGCTTGCGCACAAGCTTGCTCGGCTGATAGGTCCGTTTCACGGCGGTCTCCGTTCCTCAGAATGCTGATTACGGCCCCGTTGACCGCGGCGCTATCACCGCAATCGAGGGCGTTGTACCCAAATATTGGCGACGCCGCCTGCGCGGGCAACGCGGCTTATACGGGAGCCTCTTTTGCGCGTCAATGCAACCGGGCATCGGCCGCAAGCGACGTAAAAATCGGCGTTTTTCGGTTTCACGGGCGCATAAATTCACGTTGAGCAGGCTTCGCGGCGCCAGCGCGTGCTGTATAGGATGGGCGATGCCCTCCACGGCCGATCAACGCCGTCCCTACGTCAGCGCCGCGCCCAGATCGCGATGGCGGCGGATCGTGCCGCTTGTTGCGCTCGCGCTTGCGATGGCGATTGTTTTTGCCACCGGGCTGCACCGCGAGTTCTCGTTTGAGGCGCTCGTGCGTCACCGCGCCACAATTGACGCATTCGTTGTGGGAAACGGACCCCGAGCCATCGCGGTTTACGTCGCAATCTACGTTGCTGCGACCGCGCTATCGATCCCGGGCGCGGCCATCCTGTCGGTGGCGGGCGGACTGTTATTCGGCGCCGCCCTCGGCGGGATGGCAGCCATCGCCGGGGCAACCGTCGGCGGAACATTCATCTTTCTCGTGGCGCGCAGCGCAATCGGCGAATGGCTCGCGCGCAGGGCCGGTCCACAGGTCGCGGGCATGCTGGCGGGCTTTCGGGCCGACGCGTTCAGCTACTTGTTGTTCCTTCGGCTGGTGCCGCTATTTCCGTTCTGGCTGGTGAATCTGGTCGCCGCGATTGCCGGCATGGAACTGGGATCCTTCGTGGCCGCCACCGTGATTGGCATGATTCCGGCGACGTTCGCGTTCGCATTTTTCGGCGCCGGCGTTGACAGCCTCTTTGCCGCGCAAGAGGCGGCCTACAGGGCCTGCATTGCCGAAGGCAAGCCCGGCTGCCGGCTTGATTTCGATGTGTCGGCGGCGGCGACGCCGCAACTGATTGCCGCCTTCGTCGCACTCGGGGTTGTCGCGCTTGCGCCTGTCGTCGTAAAGCGCATGCGCGCGAAGCGGCAACGGACGGCGGACTAGCTCAAATGGCCAACGCTCTCACACCCGACATCTGCGTTATCGGCGCCGGGGCCGGCGGGCTGTCGATGGCGGCGGCGGCGGCCGCATTCGGCGTACCGGTGGTTCTGGTGGAGCAGGCCAAGATGGGCGGCGAATGCCTGAACACCGGGTGCGTCCCCTCGAAGGCCCTGCTGGCGGCGGCCAAGCGCTTCTCCAAACTTAATGCGCTGCCGAACTATGGCATCGCCATCGACGATGCGCGCATCGATTTCACGAAAGTACGCACGCACATGCAGGACGTGATCGCAGCGATCGCGCCCAACGACTCGCGCGAACGATTTACCGGTCTCGGTGTGCGGGTGCTTGCCGGCTCGGCACGGTTTACCGCTCGCGATACGGTCGTGGTCGGCGATGAGGTTACCATCAAAGCCCGACGCTTCGTCATCGCGACCGGTTCGTCACCGGCATTTCCGCTGATGCCGGGCCTCGACACGGTCGCGTATCTGACCAACGAAACCATCTTCGATGTCGAACACTTGCCCACACACTTGATCGTCATCGGCGCCGGCCCCGTCGGCATCGAGCTTGCGCAGGCGTTTCGTCGGTTTGGTGCCGCGGTGACCGTGATCGAATCTCGGCGGCCGCTCGGCGGCGAAGATGCAGAGTGCGTGGACACGGTGCTGGCATCGCTGGCGGCGGACGGCGTTGTCGTTCGTTCAGGCGCGACCGTTCGGCAGGTCGCAAAAAATAGCGCGGCGCCGAATGATGTCTCCCGGGTTCAAGTCACCGTCGAAACATCGAGCGGAACCGAGATGATCGAAGGTAGCCATCTGCTGGTTGCTGTCGGCCGCAGACCCAACATCGACAGCCTTGATCTCAAAGCGGCGGGCGTGAAGTACAATGCCAACGGCGTCATCGTCGACCGCCGGCTGCGGACCTCCAACAGACGTATTTTCGCCGTCGGCGATGTGACGGGCGGGCCGCGATACACCCATACCGCCAGCTATCACGCCGGCATCGTCGTCCGGAATGCGTTGTTTCGTTGGCCGGCCAAGGTTAATCACGGCACCATACCGCGCGTGACCTTCACCGAGCCGGAACTTGCCCATGTCGGCATGACCGAGGATGACGCGCGCAAAGGTAAACGCAAGTTTCGCGTCCTGCGCTGGGCCTACTACGACAACGACCGCGCTCAGTGCGAGCGCGATACCCGCGGACATATTAAGATCCTTACCGACCGGCGCGGCGGACTTCTCGGCGTCACAATCGTCGGCGAGAATGCGGGCGAGATCATCACCACGTGGACGCTGGCGATCACGAACGGGCTCAATATTCGCAGCATGGCGGAGATCGTGGTGCCCTATCCGACCATCGCGGAGATTGGAAAACGCGCGGCGATGACCTATTTTACGCCCAGTTTGACGCGCCCATTGCTGAGGCGCATCATAGGGCTATCGCGATGGTTAGGCTGAACAATCCGCCGATGAACCCGTTCAAGCCCGCCGCGATAGGCATGGCGGCCGAGGTCGAAGCGTCATCGTGAACCCGACACCAACCGACGATAATTCAGTATCCGATAATTCGTTGCCTCGCAGCGGGCGCAGCCGGATCGGCTTGTCCGCCAAACTTCTGTTGCTGACGACGCTGTTCGTGATGATCGCGGAAATTTTGATCTACGTTCCCTCAATCGCCAATTTCCGCATCATGTGGCTCACCGACCGGCTCGCCGCCGCGCACACCGCCGCACTCGTGCTCGACGCCGCGCCGAGCGGCATGGTGCCGGAAAGCCTTGCGCAGCAGATTCTCGACAGCATCGGCGCCAAGGCGGTGGTCCTCAAGATGGGCCAGCAGCGCCGCCTGCTGGCGCGCAGCGATTTTTCCGCCGACCAGGTCGACCAGGATGTCGATGTGCGCGATGTTTCCGCCTATCGCGCTATCGTCGACGCGTTCGGAGTTCTGTTCATAAGCAAGGGCACCGATCTGGTGCGCGCCGTCGGACCGGCGCCGCGCGGCGGTGAGTTCGTCGAAATCGTGGTCGAGGAAGGTCCGCTGGGCGAGGCGATGTGGCGTTACTCGCGCAACATTCTCTTGTTGTCGCTCGCGATCTCGGTGTTCACCGCCACGCTCGTCTACCTGGCGCTGCATCTGATGTTCGTGCGGCCGATGAACCGTATCACGCGCAACATGACGGAGTTCCGCCGCGACCCGGAAAATCCGGCGCGCATCATCGCGCCGTCGGCGCGGCGCGATGAAATCGGCATCGCGCAACGCGAATTGTCCGAAATGCAGCATGACCTCGTGTCGATGCTGCAGCAGAAGAACCGGCTTGCCGCGCTCGGGCTTGCGGTATCCAAGATCAATCACGACCTGCGCAACCTGCTCGCATCCGCGCAGCTTTTTTCCGATCGCCTGTCGGCGCTGCCCGACCCCAAGGTACAGCAGTTCGCGCCCAAGCTGATGCGCTCGCTCGAACGCGCGATCGCGTTCTGCCAATCGACGCTGTCCTATGGAGCGGCGCAGGAAGCACCGCCGGATCGTAAGCCGGTGACCTTCGATGCGCTGGTCGAAGAGGTCCGCGAGTCCCTCGACGTGCAGCCGGAAAGCGGCATTCGCTGGATTTATTCGATCGAGCGCGGCCTGACGATCGACGCCGACCGCGATCAAATGCTGCGCGTCCTGATCAACGTCGCGCGCAATGCGATGCAGGCGCTGGAATCGCGCGCGCCGAACGAGCCCTCGCGCGACCAGATCCGCATCACCGGCCGGCGCGAGGGCGCCGTCGCCGTGATTGAAATCTCCGATACCGGTCCCGGTCTGACGGAGAAAGCGCGCATGCATTTGTTCGAAGCGTTCCAGGCGTCCTCCCGCACCGGCGGCACCGGTCTCGGACTTGCCATCGCCGCCGAACTCGTGCGCGCCCACAGCGGCGAGATCAGGCTGGTGGACGGTACCATTGGCGCAACTTTCCGGATCACCATCCCCGACCGCGCCGTCGACCTCAACGCATGGCGCAGCGCACTTTCCGGTTGAGCGGACCGGCCGCCCGAGCGTCGAATTATCTTTGGCGCTGCGCGCGCGGCGGCTATCATTTCTTCGGGCTGGAACCTGGGGGGAGCGTCATGCGCATTCAGCACGCGACATTGGCTGCATTCGTGCTGCTGGCCTCCAGCGCGCACGCCCAAAGCCCGGCGGAGTGGGACAAAACGGTGGCCGCGGCCAAAGCGGAAGGCAAAGTTGTGTTCTATTCAGGCCTGGTCGGCAGCCCGAGCACCGCGGCGATCGCGCGCGCGTTCGAGAAGACCTACGGCATCTCGGCTGATTTTCTCGATTTACGCATCAGCGAAATTCGCGAGCGCATGCGTGCGGAGCAGATCGCCGGGCGGGTGATCGGCGACGTGCTGACGACCTCCTACAACGTCACGACATCGATTGAAATGAACGAGGGCCATATCCAGCCGCTCAAGGATTTTCCCAACAAGCGCCGGGTGCGCGCCGCCTCGCGCATCGACAATCCGTCGGGCACGCAAGTCCCCGTCTACATGTTGAAATACGGCATTCTGATCAACACGCGCTTGGTCGGCCCCGCGGACGAGCCACAGCGCTGGGCGGACCTCACCGACCCGAAATGGGCCGGCAAGATCCTTGCCGACGACCCGCGCGCGCTGGGCGGCGGATTTAATGCGTTCGTCGCGCAGCATGACAAGCTTGGTGTCGAGTTCCTGAAAAAGCTTGCGGACCAGAAGCCGGTCTTTTCCCGCGATCTGCGCGAATCGGAGCGTCGCGTGTCGCGCGGCGAGTATCCGCTTTACGCGCCGTTTCTGTTCAATGACTACGCCTCGCTGCGCGGTTTGCCGATCAAGGCAATCGTTCCGCAGGAAGGCGTCGCGTTCGTGCAATTCGTCGCCTCCATGATCAAGAATGCGCCGCATCCAAACGCCGCTTTGCTGTTCATCAATTTCCTCTTGAGCGACGAGGCGCAGATTATCCTTGCCAACGAAGCGCTGGGACCGTCGATCGACGGCCTCGACGCCGGGATTCCGGAGGACCTGCGGCCGCTGGTGACGGCCAAGGAAATGGGCACCAGCGACTGGCGGCGCGAGAAGGAATTGCTGGCGCTGGCCAAGGAAATCTTCAGGTAGACCGACAGGAAAGCGTCATTGCAACGATGCAAAAGGACCGGCGCCAAAGCAACCCCGCGTTCAGTACGCGCAAGCTGAAACTCGGCACGTTTCAAACGAACCTCGACTCCGGCTGCGTGATGTCGGACCTTGACGGCCGGCTTGAAATCAGCTGGCCGAGCACCGTTGCGCTGGCCAAGCTCGCCGACGAAATGGAATTCGAGGCGCTGGTGCCGGTGGCGCGCTGGACCGGATTTGGCGGCGCCACCAATCCCCAGGGCCCGGGCTTCGAAACTTATACCTGGGCGGCGGGCATCGCCGCGTCAACCCGTCACTCGGGCGTGATTTCAACCTCGCACGTCATTCTCAATCACCCGATCATCGCCGCCAAGCAATCCGCTGCGATCGATCACATTTCCAACGGCCGGTTCACGCTCAACATCGTGTGCGGATGGAACAGTCCCGAGATGGACATGTTCCACACCCCGCTGCAGGGCCACGACGAGCGCTACGCGTGCGCCGAGGAGTGGATCACCATCGTGCGGCGGCTGTGGACCGAGGACGACACGTTCGATTTTCGCGGAAAATTCTACAATGTCAGCGGTGGCTATCTGCAGCCGAAGCCGATTCAGAAGCCCTATCCGGCGATCATGAACGCCGGCGCCTCGGAACGTGGACGGCATTTTGCGTGCAAGCACGCCGACATGATCTACACGGTGATCCGCAATCCCGACCCCGCGATGAACAAGGCGCATGTTCGCGCCTATCACACATTGGCGCGGGAAGAGTATGGCCGCGACATTCGGGTATGGAGCCTCGCCAATATCGTGCAAGGCGAGACCGAGAAGGAAGCCCGGGACTTCTACAATTTCTACGTTCACGAAAAAGGCGATTGGGTTGCCGCTTCACACGTGGTCGACACCATGGCGGCGGAAATCAATGAGCGAAATTATTCCGCCGAACTGCGAAAGGCGATGGCGGAGCGCTTCGTCGCTGGCTGGGGCGGCCACAACATTGTCGGGACCAAGGAGCAGGTCGTCGATGGCCTGATCAAATTGTCGGAGATGGGGCTCGACGGCGTGCTGGTGTCATTCCCGCGCTATGAGCAGGGCATGCGCGAATTCCGCGACGTAACGCTCCCGCTGGTCAAGCAGGCCGGGCTGAGGGATTTCCTGTGAGTGTGCAATGAAACGCGTCCTGATCAAGTGCGGCTGGCTGGTCACGCTCGACGACACCCTCGGCGACCATGAACATGGCGAATTGCTCTTCGCCGGCAACAAGATCGAAGCCGTCGGGAAAAATCTCGACGCTACCGCCGATGAGACGATCGATGCCCGCGACAAGATTGTCATGCCCGGTCTCGTCAACGCGCATATGCACACCTGGGAGACGGCGCTGCGCGGCATCGCCGCGGAATGGATGTCTCCGAACTATATGAAGCACATCCACGCCAATCTGGCGCCGCGCTACACGCCGGAAGACAATTATATCGCCAACCTGATGGGGGCGCTGGCCCAGATCGACGGCGGCACCACGACGCTGGTCGATTGGTGCCATAACATCACCACGCTGGCGCATGCCGAACGCGCCATTGACGGCCTTGCCGACAGCGGCATCCGCGCGGTGTTCGCGCATGGCACCGCCAAGCCGCCGACCAAGCCGGGCGACAAGCCGTTCACGCAGGTGCCGCACCCGCGCGACCGCATCGAGGCGCTGCGCAAAGGCCGGCTGGCGGGCGACGATGGCCGCATCACGCTGGCGATGGCGATTCTCGGTCCCGACTATTCTGTCTGGGACGTGGTCGTCGAAGACATCCGGCTGGCGCGCGAGTTTGGTCTCGTCGCCTCCTCGCACACGCGGCGCAAGGAGGAATCGACGACGCCCGACGGTTACGCCCGCATGCTGAAGGAGGGTCTGCTCGGTCCGGATCATAATCTCGTGCACGGGACGAGCTATGACGAGGCCGACCTGCGCGTCGTGATCGACAGCGGCGCGTCGCTGACCTCAACCGTGCTGGTCGAGCTTCACCACCATATCGGCGACACGATGGTGGCGCGCGTGCGCGCCGCGGGCGGCATGCCCTCGCTCGGCATCGATGTCGAGCCCTATGGCACCGGGCAGATGCTGCGTGAGATGCAGGCGGCGCTGCTGTTCGTGCGCGGCAAGGAAGTCCGCAACAATGCGCTACGCGGTAATTCGGCGTATCAGGCGATGCCGGTGAAGTCGCGCGAGGGGCTGGTCTGGGCGACGATCGGCGGGGCCCGCGCATTCGGAATGGAAGACCGCATCGGCACGCTGACGCCCGGCAAGAAGGCCGACATCGTGATGCTGCGCATGAACGACATTAATATGTTTCCGGTTTGGGACCCGATCTTTTCGATTGTCGAAATTGCCGGCGCCGGCAACGTCGACACCGTGATCATCGACGGCGTCACGCACAAGAAAGACGGCAAGCTGACCGTTCCGCCCGCCGTATTGCGGCAGCGGATGGGAGAGTTGGCGGCGTCCGGCGAGCGCATCATGCGCGAAGGCGGCTATAAGGTCGGGCAGGTTCCCTGATCCGTCGGCGCTGCCGCCGGCGGCGCGCGGCAGTAAAGCTTGGCGTGAATGGCGCGCGGCGATTTCGCCTCACGGCACGAGGCACGCCTCACAATACTTTGATTGTCGCGTCAGCGCGGCGGCGATGGCGGTGCTTGACCGATCCCCGACAGTCCCAGCAGTTAGCGGAAGACAACAGGCTGCCGGCCGCATCGGCCAACGCCTGCAAGGGAAGTGGTGACGCATGCAAGATCCCGTTTCGCTGCTCGGTCTCGCAACCGCCGTCCCGCCCCACGTCGTCGATCAAGACCAGATTGCGCGCCTGGCGCCGGTGTTTTTTCACGAGATTTTCTCCCAGCACCCCGGCATGGCCGACATTTTCGCCCACACCGGCATCGAACGGCGACACATTGTGCGGCCGCTTGAGTGGTTTATCGAACCGCGCGATTGGCGCGACCGCACCGCGGCCTATGTCGAAGGCGCGAGCGAATTATTCGTCGAAGCGGCGCAATCCGCTCTGGCGCGCGCCGGCCTCGCCGCCGGCGACGTCGATATTGTCGTCACTGTCTCCTCGACCGGCATCGCGACGCCGAGCATCGATGCGCGCATCGGGCCGCGGCTGGGGCTGCGGCGCGACATCACGCGCGTGCCTTTGTTCGGACTTGGCTGCGCCGGCGGCGTCTCCGGCCTCGGCATCGCCGCGCGGCTCGCCCGCGCCGAACCCGGAAAGATCGTCTTGATGGTGGCGGTCGAACTGTGCTCGCTCGCGTTCCGCTTCGATCAGGCCAGCAAGACCGAACTCATCGCCGCGTCGTTGTTCGGCGATGGCGCAGCCGCGGTCGTGCTGCAAGCCGGGACCGGCGAAGCCGGCGCGGCGCGCATCGGACGCGCCGCCGAGCACACCTGGCCGGACACGCTCGACATCATGGGCTGGACCGTCGATCCGGTCGGATTTGGCGTCGTATTGTCGCAGGAGCTGCCGCGTTTCCTCGAACAGCATCTGGCGCCGCCGGCCGCGGAATTCACCGCGGCGATGGGATTGAACGGCACCAGGCCGCAACCGATCTGCCACATCGGCAGCACGAAAGTGCTGGCGGCGATGGAGGCCGCGCTCGGGCTCGACAACGGCATGCTGGCCAACGAGCGCGCCGTGCTGCGCGGCCACGGCAACATGTCGTCGCCGAGCGTGCTGTTCGTCCTCGAGCAGGCGCTGGCGCAGGGCCGCTCCGGCCCGGCATTGTTGTCCGCGCTCGGGCCCGGCTTCACCGCGAGCTTCCTCGCCGCCGACCTCGGCCATGCCTGAGGCCGCATTCCTGCTGGCGTTCATCACTCTGCAACGGCTCGCCGAACTGTGGCTGGCGCGCCGCAATACGCACGCGCTCAAGGCGGCCGGCGCGGTCGAGTTCGGCGCCGCGCATTACCCGCTGATCGTCGCGCTGCATGTTGTGTGGCTCGCGGGCCTGTGGGCGCTCGGCGCCAGCCAGCCAGTCGATCGCTGGTGGCTCGTGCTGTTTGTCCTGCTGCAAATTGCCCGCGTCTGGGTCATCGCCAGCCTCGGCGCGCGCTGGACGACGCGCATTATCGTCATGCCCGGCGTGCCGCTGATCGCGCGCGGACCGTATCGTCTCATGCGCCACCCCAACTACGTCGTCGTCGCGCTCGAAATTGCCGTTGTGCCGCTGGCGCTCGGACTATGGCTCTATGCAGCGGCGTTTTTTATCGCCAACGCGCTGGTGCTGGCGATCCGCATTCGCGCCGAGAACGCCGCGCTGGCGGGGTTGGCCCCCATGCAAAACCTTGCCAATCCGGAATGAAGGCTCTAGCTATGCCCCGGCTTCGCCCGTACCGCGGCAAGCACGCGCCCGTAGCTCAGCTGGATAGAGCACCAGACTACGAATCTGGGGGTCGGGAGTTCGAATCTCTCCGGGCGCGCCATTTAACTTGGCGGAATACGCTGCGCTATTCCGCTCTACACGCTTGCTGCGCACGATTCCGCTGCGGAATCCGATTGTTGGCTGTACGCAATTTACGTCCTAACGATGGCTACCTTTGAAATTTGCGCAAAAAAAATTTTGAACGAAGAACCAGTTAGGCGGAATGGTTTGCACCGCATCTTGAAAACCCTGAATTCAGAAGCAGTTGCTGGATGCGCGCGTCGCCGTCACATTGCAGCACGTCGAAGATTTTTTGTGATTATTGCGTTACCGATTTTCTTTGCAAATTCAGTATCTTGCAATGCAGGTGGAGCAACAGTGCACGCACGGGGGCAGCGCGCGGCCGCGCGCAATACGACAGCGCGTTCATCAAAGCCATTGCGACGCTTCTATGAATATGCCCGATGTCTTCGGATGGGCCGTCGAGAGATTCGACATACCGCCTTGTAAATGCAGGCCGCATGGCGCTATCCGCGCAGGGAGCGGGGAACATGAAAAGTCGACCGAGATTTTCTTGGAAGAGCAGATTCTTCTCCGTCGAAGCTACGGGCGAGCGGGAGTCCATCTTTCTAGCACGAGCATGCGGGTACTCTATATTGTTGCGAGCGGCGGGATTGCTCATCCTAATCACAGTACTGGCTGCGTACCGATACGGCCTTTAGGTCTCCGCGTCGTCGCAACCGACCGTTACAATGAATGTCATTTATCGAAGTAAAAGTCGGGCTCATCCTGGAGATTCAGGCATGGTCACTTCTGACCCACCGACGACATTCGAGATGCTACTAAGCAATTTTTGCAGTTCAGCTCTGGATAATCGGCTAAGACTTCCGACTTAATTGTCTTACCTTCAGCAAGGGCCGTAGGGCGCAATAGCGACCTGTCCGCTGTAGCCCGAAGGGCGAAGGCGGAAGCGTATTGCGCCACCACGTGCGCCTTCGCCGGCGTCAGTTCGACGCCGCGCGAGTCGGCAGCTTCATGAAGAACACCTCATTGGTCGCCGGCCAATATTCCATGATGCAGCGCTGCGCGGCGGCAAAGCCGCGCGCCGCGTCAAACGCCGCGCTATCCTGGTGACCGGGCGGAAACACCTCGGCAAAGCGGTCGGGCGAGAGGCCGTAGCGGCCGCCGTCCTCCAATCGTTGCAGCATCCGCCGCAGGAATGCCTGATCCAACGCGCCCATCAATCGCCCTTGTTCGCTTGACCGGCGTTGGCCGGCGATGTGATCCTGACCCCACGTTGGCAAAGGACAAGCCATGAGTACATCGCTCGAGACCCAATTCCAGGGCGACACCCATTTTCACGGCGACAGGAGCGGGCTCAGGGACGTGCTGGCGCTGCGCGACAAGATTACGCCCGCCGCATTCGAGCGCGAGCGCGAGAAGATTTTCAAGAAGTCATGGCTGATGATCGGACATACCTCGGATGTCCCGGAGGACGGCAGCTATGTCGTGCGCGAATTGCCGGTCGTCAATGCCTCGCTGATCGTGATCCGCGGCCGCGACGGAAAAATCCGCAGCTTTCACAACATCTGCCGGCATCGCGGCAACAAGCTCATTCGCGGCGGCGCCGGCTGCAAATCGACGCTGACCTGCGGCTTCCACGGCTGGACCTTTGCCAATACCGGCCAACTGCTCGGCATCACCGACGAAGGGCAGTTCCACAATCTCGACAAGGACAAGCTCGGCCTGATCGAAGTCGCGACCGAGACCTGGCAAGGCTTCATCTTTGTCAATTTCGATCCGCAGCCGAAGGAAACGCTGGTGCAGTGGCTGGGCGAACTGGCGCAAGGCTACGACGGCTACTTCGACAAGCAGGTGCGGACCGCGCGCTATCGCGTGCGCGTGCGTTGCAACTGGAACCTCGCGGTGAATTCCTTCACCGAGGGCTACCACACCGCCTACATCCACCGGAACACCGCGCCCGACTATCAGGGCGGCAAGGGCAATCCGCAACGCCATCGGCCGTTCATGCAGTTGCTGCCGCGCCATGCGCGCTATTCGGCGCCGGCCAATCCCGACCACAAGATCACGCCGGCCGAGGCGGTGGCCTGGACTTACGGGCCGAAAATGCTGCCGGCGGCGGACTTCGACTACACCGGCATGGCGCCCGCGCTCAATCCGGGCCGCGCGCAATATTGGCTGTTCGACGTGATCGAATGGTTTCCGAATGTGCTGATCCTGCCCGGCAAGCACTATCGCGTCGAGCTCGAATTCTGGCCGCTGTCGGCGGCGGAGACCGAGTTGACCGTAACGGCCTGGACCTATGCGCCGCAGAATTTCGGCCAGCGCATCTCGCTCGAATTCTTCCGCACGCGGCTGCGCGAAATCGTGCGCGAAGACATGAATACGCTCGAAGCGCAGCAAGCGGCAATTTCGTCCGGCGCGATGGCGGAGGTGCACCTGTCGCAGCAGGAGCTGGTGCTGGCGCACCACTACCGCGTTTCCGAAGCCATGTTGAACGCCTGAGCCATGCCATGACCTCCAATTTGCCGGATGGGTTTGAAGCGCTTGCGACGCATGTCGCCGAGTGGGGACTGAAAACCGAGAGGGAACGCCACCGCAAGCGCGTTGCCTCAAGCCTTGCAGCGGTGCGCACGTTCAATCAGGCGCTGGCGCCGCGCATCCACGACATCGTCGCCTACCTCAACAAATTCCCGGGTGCCGACCCCGACGAATTGCCGCCACCGGCGCGCAGTCTCTACAATCTGGCGCTGGCGTTCATGGAGACGTCGCACCCGATCGACCTCAACTGGCAGCGGCCGGATATCGACGACGCCTTTCCGATCGACCGTCTGGAATACCTTTCGCCGATTGATCTGCGCTGATCGGGCACAAGAATAATCGAATTGGAAATCCGCCATGAGCAGCAGCAATCGCATTCCCGTGTCGCATGCCGGCGTTCTGCCGCGGCCCCCGGGACTCAAGGAGATGCTGGAGAGCGATCCGAACGCGGCAGAAACCCGGCGGCATCTTGCAACCGCCGTCGCCGATGTCGTGCGCCGACAAGCGGATATGGGGATCGATATCGTCAACGACGGCGAATATTCGAAAGTGCGCGGATTTTCAGAGTACGTGCGCGAGCGCCTCGGCGGAATCGAAGAGGGCAAGGGGGATCACAAGCGGCTGAGCATCATGGCGCGCGACGCGCGTGATTTTCCCGGATTCATCGGCACGAAGTTCGCGAACTGGGGCTCCGAGGTCGCCGTTTGCGCAGGCCCGCTTGCATACATCGGCGCGGCTGTTACCCAGACCGACATTGCCAATTTCAAGTCGGCGCTGAAAGGACACGACGTTCGCGGTTATCTGCCTTCGGTTGCGCCGGGCACGATCGAACACTGGCTGCACGACGAGCACTATCACGATGACGAAGAATTCCTGTTTGCGATCGCCGACGCCATGGCGCAGGAATTCAAGGCGATTACCGATGCCGGATTGCTGCTGCAAATCGACGACCCCGACCTGCCCGACGGCTGGCAGATGTTTCCGGACATGTCGGTGCGCGAGTATCGCAAGTATGCCGCGCTGCGGGTCGAGGCACTCAATCACGCACTGAAAAAAATTCCGCGCGAAATGATCCGCCTGCACATCTGCTGGGGATCGAACCACGGGCCGCACAAGAACGATATTCCGTTGCAAGATATTATCGATCTCGTGATGCGCGTTAAGGCCGGGTGTGTGTCATTCGAGTTTGCGAACCCGCGCCATGGGCATGAATGGCGGGTATGGCAGGACGTGAAACTGCGCGACGGCACCACGATCATGCCGGGCGTGGTCGGGCACGCGACCGATATCATCGAACATCCGCGGCTGGTTGCGGACCGGCTGGTAACGTTCGCCAATATCGTCGGCCGCGACAATGTCATCGCCGGCACCGACTGCGGGCTGGCAGCGCGCCTCAGCCATCCCGAATTGACCTGGGCCAAACTCGAAGCGCTGGTCGAAGGCGCGCGCCTTGCATCGAAGGAACTATGGCGTTCCGCGGGCAACGGGTCGCGCGGCGCCAAGCGCAAGCCGGCCGGAGCACGAACCGCGAAGCGCCGTTCGCGCAGGCCCGGCCCGAAAGGCGCGCGCAAGCTGCAAAAGCGAAGGGCAGCCCGGCGCTGACGCGGCTGAACGGGTGGCGCGTCCCATCGTGACATTCAGGCCGCCTGCTGCCGACCCATGGCTTCGGCCTCGCGGCGGATGCGAACCTCCTGGCTTTCGGCGTCCACCACGACATCGCTCCAGCGCACGAAGCTTCCGGCGGCGATGGCGTTTATGAGCTTGACCTTGTGCGCGAGGCCGAGCGGCAGCGCGCCTTCGGCAAGACTGCGCGCGGCCGGAACAAGCTTGCCATAGACCGTGTACCCGCCCTCCCCGTCGAGCATCTCGCCGGCCTTGAGCGCACGCTTGGCGACAGTCGCCACATCGCCGCGCCACTCGCGCGTCGACCCGGTCGGCTCGTTGCGCAATGCGGCATTGAGCACCGAGATCGAAAGTTCAAGCCCGATCAAGTGAAACGGCTTGTACATCGCGGCATATCGCCCGGTCTCGTCGGTCGGCAGACCGTATTGCTTGAAGCAGGCCGCGGCGTAATCGTTCGCCGCCTTCACCACCACATAGACGCCCCAGCGCAGGTCGCGATAAACGGGGCGGGCATCGCGTTCGAGCGATGAGACGACCTCGACCATGCCGTCGCGTTCCAACTGACCGCCGATTGATCGCGGGCGCAGAACACGGGCGAGATCGTCGACCCCGCAAGGCGGAAAGCCGAGGCCGTCCTGCGGCACGTCGAGCCCGCAGGCGTTGGCGATGGCCGCCATTTCGATCGCCGACTTGGTGCCGTCGAGAAATGAATTGAACATCTGCGGGTTCATGCCGGC
>JBGPOB010000032.1:0-17594 GCA_041487815.1 Xanthobacteraceae bacterium
CCAACCTCGGCGCCGACACCCAGCGTCCAACCGAAATGCGCGTGCGATTCCGTCAGTCCAAACGCTTCAACACGGCCGCCGCCATAGGCAAGCCCGCCGGTGCCATAGAAGAGAACGTTGTTCATGGCGACGCCGACGCGGGCGCGCACCGTGCCGAACCAGGGATTGGAAAATGTGCGGCCGGCAAAGGCGTCGTCAGCGCCGGAAAAATTGAAATCAGTCTCGACGCCATAAACAAACTGGCCGGTCTGCCAGTTGTATCCAACCTGAATCCCACCCGTGAGCCCGGAGGGGTCAGCGCCGTTGTTGCTTGAGGATCCCCACTGGTAGCCAAGATTGGCGCCGAGATAGGGACCGGCCCAGCTGAAGGCCGAGTAAGGAGCCGGCGCACCGTAGCCACGCGCCAAATCCGCCGCCGCCGCGGGCAGCGCGATCAGCGCTGCCGTTGCCATGCCGATCAATGCAGTCTTTTTCATCGCTGCCTCCATTCGGGGTCGCTTGCCGGCACAATCGACACGCGCCGGCTCCAAAGTGCGCGTTCGCTCATCGTGGCGTTCCGTCGCGATCGGCGGTATCGAGTGACCCGCGCCGGCGTTACGGCGAACAAACGGTCAATTGTTTCGGTAAATTTTATCGCAAGTTTTAAGTTAAGCGTTCATGAAGGGCGTGAACTTAGGGCGCGCTATGCCTAAGGAAACCTGTATGCACTGTCTGCCGGGTCAGAAATTGTTTACGATTGCAAAACCCGCTTTGGCGAAGGCGTGCGTTCGGGGTCGTCTGTCGCGCGCAAGCCGCGAATCGTCGCGCATTATGGAAACAAGACAATGGCTCCACAGCGCGCGGCACTGGTGACCGGCGGCGCGCGCCGAATCGGAGAAGCCATCGCGCTGGCGCTCGCGGGCGCGGGTTATGCCATCGCGATCCATGCCGAGCAGTCGCGCGCGGCCGCCGGAGAGCTCTGCCGCAAATTGATCGCGGCGGGCGGCAGCGCCGCGGTCGTCACCGGCGATCTTGCGGACCACGACGCGGTGTGCCGGCTGGTCCCGGCAGCGTGCGCGGCGATCGGCCCGCTGACCTTGCTGGTGAACAATGCCGGCGAATTCGTACCCGATGAGATCGGCCGGCTCGACCGTGCACGGTTCGACCGGAATTTTGCAGTCAACTTGCGGGCGCCGTTATTCCTGAGCGAAGCATTCGCCGCGCAGGCGCCGGCCGGGTCGGATGCCTCGATCGTCAACGTGCTCGATCAGCGGGTCTATAAACTGACGCCCCAGTTTATTTCGTACACGTTGACGAAGAGCGCGCTCTTGACCGCCACGACAACGCTTGCGCAAGCGCTGGCGCCACGGGTTAGGGTCAACGCGGTAGCGCCCGGACCGACCTTGCCCTCGCCGCGCCAGGACGCGACCGCTTTCGCCGCGCAGGCGGCCGCGCTTCCGCTCGGCCGCGGACCCACGCCCGAAGGGATTGCGCGGGCCGTGCTCTATCTCGCCGGGGCCGATGCCGTTTCCGGCGTCACCATCGCGGTCGACGGCGGCCAGCACCTCGCCTGGCAAACGCCGGATGCCACCGGTAGCGAAGAATAGGCAGTGATGATTAGGCCTCGCGCGGCGGCGCCGACGACCTTACTTTTGCAATGATGGACGACCCGAAGAAAAACATCGAGCCGGTGATTGCCGCCGATGGCGCGCCCGAGCCGGAGGACGAGGAAGCGATGCTGCCCGAGCTTGACGACGCTCCGGCGGCTTCCGCCGATGCGTTGCAGGCATCCGGCCGCGACGCGATCGCGCGCTTCGCGCGGCTCGCGCCGTCGTCGCCGGGGGTCTACCGCATGATCGGCGCGTCCGCCGACGTGCTTTACGTCGGCAAGGCCAAAAACATCAAGAAACGCATCCAGTCGTATGCGCGGCCAACCGGGCACGTGACGCGGATCGCGCGCATGATCGCCGTGACAACGACGATTGAATTCATCTCTACGGCGACCGAAACCGAAGCGCTGCTGCTCGAGGCCAACCTAATCAAGCGATTGCGGCCGCGCTTCAATGTGCTGCTGCGCGACGACAAATCGTTTCCCTACATCCTGATCACCGCCGACCACGTCGCGCCGCAGATCTGCAAGCATCGCGGCGCGCGCAGCCGCAAGGGCGACTATTACGGTCCGTTCGCCTCGGTCTGGGCGGTCAACCGCACGATCACGGCGCTCGAACGCGCCTTCCTGATCCGGTCATGCTCGGATGCGGTCTACGAAAGCCGGACGCGGCCGTGCTTGCTGCATCAGATCAAGCGCTGCTCCGCGCCGTGCACGGGCGAAGTCGCGCATACCGATTACGCCGAACTCGTGGCCGAGGCGAGGCAGTTCCTGTCCGGCAAAAGCCATGCGGTCAGGGAACAGCTTGGCGCGGACATGGATCGCGCGTCCGAAGCGCTCGACTTCGAACGCGCCGCGGTATTGCGCGATCGGCTTTCCGCGTTGTCGGCGATCCAGGCGCAGCAGGGCGTCAACTTGCGCGCCGTCGATGAAGCCGACGTGTTTGCCGCCCATCAGGAAGCCGGCTTCACCTGCATCGAGGTGTTCTTCTTCCGCGCCGGACAGAACTGGGGCAATCGCGCCTATTTCCCAAAGGCCGATCGTTCATTGCGCGCGGGCGAAGTTCTTGGCGAGTTCCTTGCCCAATTTTATGACGACAAGCCGTGCCCGCGCGTCATCCTTCTTTCGCATGATATCGAAGACCGCGCGCTTTTGTCGGAAGCGCTGAGCGTCAAGAGCGGCCGCAAGGTCGAAGTTTCCGTGCCACTGAGGGGCGAGAAGATACGCGTGGTTGCCCATGCCGCGGCCAACGCGCGCGAAGCGCTCGGGCGCAAGCTGGCCGACAGCGCGTCGCAGCAGCGGCTGCTGGCGGGGATCGCCGACGTGTTCGGGCTTGCGCGCGCGCCGCGGCGCATTGAGGTCTATGACAATAGCCACATTCAGGGCACCAACGCGGTCGGGGCCATGATTGTCGCCGGCCCAGAGGGATTCCAGAAGAACCAATACCGCAAGTTCAACATCCGATCACAGGACCTCACGCCCGGCGACGACTACGGCATGATGCGGGAAGTATTCACGCGCCGGTTCAAGCGGCTGATGGCCGAGGCGCCGCGGCAATCGCAGCCTTCGGCATTGCCAACGCCCGACAGCAGCAATATGCACGCCGCCGCTGACCGCGACGCGACGCCTGAAAGCATGGTTGCGGACCACGACGACGCTGCCGCGGGCGCGGACGGGGGGCCGTGGCCGGATCTGGTGCTGATCGACGGGGGCCACGGCCAGCTTGCGGTCGCGCGCGCCGTTCTCGATTCGCTGAATGTCGGCAATGTCGCACTCGTCGCAATCGCGAAGGGGCCGGACCGCGACGCCGGGCGCGAGACTTTTCACATGCCGGGACGCGCGTCGTTCAAATTGCCGGCGCGGGATCCGGCGCTCTATTTCGTTCAGCGGCTGCGCGACGAAGCGCATCGCTTTGCGCTCGGGTCGCACCGCCAGTTGCGCCGGCGCGATATCCGCGAGGCGGGCTTGCAGGAGATTCCCGGCATCGGACCCGCCCGCAAGCGCGCCCTGCTGCGCCATTTCGGCACGCTCAAGGCAGTCGAGCGCGCTTCGCCAATTGACCTCGCGCGCGTGCCTGGCATCAATGCCGAGAGCGCACGCCGAATTTATGAGTTCTTCCACCCGGCCGCAAATTGAGCAGCACTGCATGACCGCCCGTTGACCGCTGTTTGCACAATTGCGGCGTCATAAGGGGTTGTTGCCGGCGACGGTGAGGTTTAATTGTAGCGACATGGATGGCGTCACCACGAGACCTGTGCCGACGCGCGCGCTCGCGCTGCCGAACTTGTTGACCTATGCGCGCATCGCTGCCGTTCCAGCAGTGGTCGCGAGCATGTATGCGCAGGGAATTTTGCAGGGCGGCGTGTGGCTGCGGTGGGTTGCGTTGACGATTTTCATCGCGGCGGGGATTACCGACATTCTCGACGGGTATTTTGCGCGCATCTGGGGTCAGCACTCGACGTTTGGACGCATGCTCGATCCGATCGCGGACAAATTGCTGGTGTCGTCCTGCCTGTTGATGCTGGCTGCGGAAGATACGATCCGCGGCTGGTCGCTGTGGGCGGCCATCGTCATCCTGTGCCGCGAAATTCTGGTTTCGGGCCTGCGCGAATATCTTGCGGCGTTGCGCGTCAGTGTTCCGGTGACGCAGCTCGCCAAATGGAAAACGACGCTGCAAATGGTTGCGGTGGGTTTTTTGATCGCGGGTGACGCCGGAGATGCGATCATTCCGATTGTGACAAAGGTCGGTCTGACGCTGCTCTGGCTGTCGGCGCTGCTGACGCTCTATACCGGCTATGATTATTTCAAGGCCGGCGCCCGCCATCTGATCGAGGAATAAGTGAAGATTGTCTACTTCGCATGGGTGCGCGAAAGGGTCGGCAAGACCGATGAAACGGTCGAGCCGCCGGCAAGCGTGCGCACGGTCGCGGAACTGGTCGCCTGGTTGAAGGATCGCGGCGAGGAATACGCGTTCGCCTTCGAAAATTCCGCCGCCATTCGCGCCGCCATCGACCGTGTGCACGTCAAGCCGGATACCGCGCTGGCGGGCGCGCGCGAGATCGCATTTTTCCCGCCGATGACCGGAGGCTGAGGTGGCCGTCATTCGCCTGCAGCGGGAGGACTTCGACATTGCCGCGGAGCAGCGCGCGTTGCTGCGCGGGCGCACCGATGTCGGTGCGGTGGTGACGTTTACGGGAATCTGCCGCGGCGGGGAGGGTACGGACGCCATTTCCGCGATGACGCTCGAACACTATCCCGGCATGGCCGAAGAGGAAATCGCACGACACGTTGCCACCGCCGAGCGGCGCTGGCCGCTGCAGGGCGTTGTCGTCGTGCACCGCTACGGTCGCCTGACGCCCGGCGACAATATCGTGCTGGTCATCACGGCCGCGGCGCATCGCGGCGATGCTTTCGCGGCGGCCGAATTTCTGATGGACTACCTGAAAACCCGCGCGCCATTCTGGAAAAGCGAGGAGCGCGGCGAACAAAAGATCTGGGTGGAGGAAAACGCGGCGGACGCCGCCGCCGCCGACCGGTGGATCACACCGGCGCGTGGGCGGCAAGCGGCTGAATAGTTTCCGCGCGCGCGCGCGGTTCGCGACGCCGCGAGGGAGGATGGCGACATGATCCGGATCGTGGCCGCGGCAATAGTCGCGGCGCTGGCGCTGCAACATGCGGCGTACGCGGCAGAGGCAACGTATTACCAGCTCCCGCCGGGTGCCAATCCGCACGACGTCGCGCCCGCGCCCGACGGCACGGTCTGGTACACGGCTCAAGGCAAGGGCGTGTTGGGACGCTTCGATCCCCGCAGCGGAAAGAACGAAGAAATCCCGCTTGGCAGCGGCTCCGCCCCGCACGGCGTCATCGTCGGCCCCGACGGTGCCGCCTGGGTCACCGACGGCGGACAGAATGCCAACGTTCGCTACGATCCGAAGACCGGCAAGCGCGATGTATTTCCGCTGCCCGCGAACTTTCCAAACGCCAATCTCAACACCGGCGCGTTTGACCGCAACGGCGTCTACTGGTTCACCGGACAAAGCGGCGTTTACGGCCGCCTCGATCCGAAGACGGGAAAGACCGAAGTCTGGGCAGCGCCGCGCGGGCGCGGTCCTTATGGAATTGCGTCGACACCTGGCGGCGACGTCTGGTTCGTGTCGCTCGCCGGCAACTATCTTGCGAAAGTGGATATCGTGAGCGGCGCCGCGAGCGTCATCGATCCGCCCGGATCCAATGCCGGTCCGCGCCGAGTGTGGTCCGACTCAAAAGGCATTCTCTGGGTCAGCTTCTGGCACGCCGGTGCGCTTGGCCGCTACGATCCGGCGGCAAAATCCTGGAAGTCGTTTCCGCTGCCGAAAAGCACCGCCGGCTGCTACTCGGTCTATGTCGACGGCAACGACCGGGTGTGGGTTACCGATTGGCTTGCCAATGCGATCCAGCGCTTCGACCCGGCGACCGAGACGTTCACCACGTTCGTGAGCGACAAGAAGAGCGCCAACGTGCGCCAGATGCTCGGGCGTCCGGGTGAAGCCTGGGGCGGCGAGTCGGGAACCGATCGCCTCGTCGCGGTGCGCGACTAGCGCGCGCGAACGGAGGGTCCGCCCATGAAGCGGCTGAGCGTGGCGCTGCTCGCGGCGATGGCGGCCCTGTGCCAACATCGCGCGAACGCGCAGGAATGGCCGACGCGGCCGGTCACCATGATCGTGCCTTATGCCGCCGGCGGTCCGGTCGATACGATCGGGCGCATCCTGGCGGCGCGATTGAGCGAAGTCGTGGGACAGCAGGTCATCATCGAAAACGTCGGCGGCGCGGGCGGCATGACCGGTTCCAGCCGCGTCGCCAAGGCGGCGCCGGACGGATACACGTTCTTGATGGCCACCACCTCGGTCATGGCCATGAATCAGACGCTCTATAAGCGCCCGCTCTATGACGCGGCCACGGACTTCACGCCGGTCACCCTGGTAACGGATTCCGCACGCGTATTGATCACCCGCAAGGATTTCCCGGCCGCTACGCTCGGCGAGTTCGTGACCTATACGAAAGCCAATGCGGAAAAACTGCAATACGGCTCCGCTGGAACCGGATCGGGTTCGCATGTCTGCGCCATCCTGCTCGACACCGCCATGGCCGTTAAGACGACCCACATTCCCTACCGCGGTTCAGCGCCGGCCATGCAGGACCTGATCGGCGGCCGCATCGATTTCATGTGCGAGCAGATTTCGACCGCGCTGGGCCAGATCGAATCGAAGAACGTCAAGGCGATTGCGACTTTGGGGCAGGACCGCGTGCCCGGACTCGAGTGGCTTGCCACCGCCCAGGAGCAAGGCGTCGCCGGTCTCGATTGCGGTAGCTGGGGCGCGTTTGTGCTTCCGAAGGGCACGCCCGACGCGATCGTGCAGACACTCGCCCGCGCCGCCAACGAAACGGTAGAAACGCCCGCCGTCCAGCAGCGCTTGGCAGGCGTTGGCGTTACCGTGCCGGCGCGCGAGCGGCGCACGGTGGATTATCTTGCCAAATTCATCCCAAGCGAGATTGCGCGCTGGGTGGCGCCGATCAAGGCCAGCGGCGTGGTGGCAGACTAGTGCGTGATCCCGAAAAGTGGATACCGGTTTCCCGCCTTCGCGAAGCCCGCTTCCGCCTTCGCTAAAGCTTCGGCGGACTGGTCGGCGGGCGAAGCAAGGTCGGATAAGATCACGCACAAATCATAGTGTTAGGAACATTCCGCCGATTCAACCTCAACACATCCCGCTTTACGGCGGCGGCGCCGGCAAGGTTCGATGCGTCAGGGCTCCATGATTCAGGCTGCGGCAGCCTTGCCCTTTTTCGATTGCACCTCGGCGGTATAGTCGTCCATCAGTTGCTTGGTGATGGCGCCAGGCGCGAAACGCCAATCGCCGATCTGCGCCACCGCAGTGACTTCCGCGGCGGTGCCGGTGATGAAGCATTCGGAAAACTCCGAAAGCTCGCCGGGCATGATGCGCCGCTCGATCACGTCGATGTTGCGTCGCCGCGCCAGCGCGATCGCGGTCTGCCGGGTAAACCCGTCGAGGAAACAATCGGCAATCGGCGTGTGAATCTTGCCGTCCTTTGTGAAGAACATGTTGGCGCCGGTGCATTCTGCCACGCGGCCTTCCCAGTCAAGCATCATGGCGTCGGCGCAGCCGCTGCGTTCAGCGCGGTGCTTTTCGATGGTGCAGATCGCGTAAAGGCATGAGGCCTTGGCGAGCGCGGGCGCGGTACGCGGATCGGGACGGCGGTAGGTGGCAAGCGACAGCCGGATGCCCTTGAGGCGTTGCACCGGGTCGAAGTAGCTCGGCCATTCCCAGGTCGCAATCGCGAGATGGATGATGTTGTTCATCGCCGACACGCCAAGCTGTTCCGACCCGCGCCAGGCGATGGCGCGCACATAGGCGTTGGGCTGCTTATTCTTGTCGACAAGCATGCTCTTGGCGGCGTCAATTTCGGCAACTGAGTACGGTATGTCGAAATCAAGAATCTTGGCGGAGTTCTTGAGGCGTTCGGAATGCCTGGTGCTGAGATAGATCGTGCCGTTGTAAGCGCGTTCGCCCTCGAACACCGCGCTCGCATAATGCAGCCCATGCGTCAGCACATGAATTTTTGCTTCCGGGTTTGACACCAGCTTGCCATCGTACCAGACGAGGCCCGGCATTTGATCGAATGGCATTGCGGTCGTCGCCATGGCTTCCTCCGTCGTATCGAACCAATCCGGCGCGTGAACCCGCGGCCACCGGTTTTGCGTCGGGCTCGAAGTCCCGGTATGGTGTCCGGGTCCATGAGAGCCCAGTTTTGGGGATCCGCGCAACGGCTGCCTCTCGTCAGCAGCCCCCGAGCACGATCCTTTCTCGCTTAGGGTTTCTGGCGTAACAATCAGAGCGAAATATGTCAATATGGCTGACATAAATTTGACTTCGGCCAAAGGCCGCCTTTCGGGCGCCGGGGCCAAGGAGAACGCTGCGGCAGGCGAGCCCTCGTGGGACATCATCGAACTTTTGTTCTTTGCTTACAGAGACTTCGTGAGCGATCCCGACGCGGTTCTGGCCAAACTCGGGTTTGGCCGGGCGCATCATCGGGTGCTGCATTTTGTCAACCGCAACCCAGGCATGAAGGTCGCCGACCTGCTCGATATTCTGCGCATCACGAAGCAGTCGCTCGGGCGGGTTCTCAAGCAGCTCGTCGATGAAGGCTATGTCGTGCAAAAGGAAGGGGAGCGCGACCGGCGTCAACGCCTGCTGTTCGTCACCGACAAGGGTGAGACATTGGCAATGAAGCTTGCGCACCTGCAAACCGTCCGCATCAAGCGGGCACTGTCCGAACTTGGGCCGGGGACGGACGATATCGCGCGCCAATTTCTCGCCGCGATGATCGACTCGGAAGCGCGCGCCGACGTACTCAATTTCATTGAACGCGCAAATCGTGCCTCACGCCAACGGTCGTAAAGCGACAACGGGAGCCGCCGGCATGGAGTCGCCGTCCATTGCGCTTGCCGACGATGCCGCGCACGTGCTGATCGTCGACGACGACCGCCGCATTCGAAACTTGCTGTCGCGGTTTCTGCAAAGCGAGGGCTATCGGGTCACGGCCGCCGACAGCGCCGCCGACGCGCGCGCAAAGCTGCTCGGGCTCGATTTCGATCTGATCGTGCTCGATGTCATGATGCCGGGCGAGAGCGGATTCGATCTCGTCAAGGCGATACGCGAGCACTCGCTGGTGCCGGTCCTGATGCTGAGCGCGCGCGACGAAGCCCAGAGCCGGATCGCCGGCCTTGAGCTTGGCGCCGATGACTATATGTCCAAACCGTTCGAGCCCCGGGAGCTCTCGTTGCGCGTCGCGAGCATCCTCAAACGCGTGCAGCCGCCGCCCGCGTCGTTGCCCGAGTCGGTGAGCTTCGGTCCGTTCGTCTATCATCTCGCGCGTGGCGAACTTCGCCGCGGCGAAGAAATCGTCCATCTCACCGACCGCGAGCGCGACATGCTGCGCATGCTTGCGGTGGCGGTGGGACAAACCGTGCCGCGGTTGGCGCTGGCGGGCGCGGGGGCGGCCGCCGGAGAGCGCGCGGTCGACGTGCAAATCAATCGGCTGCGGCGCAAGATCGAGCGCGATCCGGCCAATCCGATGATCGTGCAGACGGTTCGCGGCATTGGTTATCGGCTGGTGGCCTCGATATGACGACGCTTGATCTCGGCATCGCGCGACTGCGCTCGGCTGCGAGCCGGGTGTCGGGTACGTGGAATGCGATCGGCGGCTGGCTCAAGAGCAAAATGCCGACCGGTCTTTACGGCCGATCGCTTCTGATCATCATCGCCCCGATGGTCGTGCTGCAATCCGTGGTCGCGTTCGTATTCATGGAGCGACACTGGAATACGGTGACGCGCCGATTATCCGCTGGCGTGACCCAGGATATTTCCGCGTTGATCGACGTCTACAAGACCTACCCGCAGGCCGCCGATAAGCGCGAAATACGCCGCATTGCGCAGGAACGGCTTGGCCTCGCCGTTGAATTCCTGCCGGCGACCGAAATGCCGCCGCCGGGCCCGAAGCCGTTCTTCTCGCTGCTCGACCAGGCGCTGTCCGAGGAATTGCGCAAGCAGATCGGCCGGCCGTACTGGCTCGACACCGTCGGCCGCTCGGCGCTGGTTGAAATCCGCATCCAACTCGATGACGCGGTGATGCGCATATTTGCGAGGCGCAGCGCAGCCTATGCGTCAAACTCGGAGATATTCCTGTTGTGGATGGTCGGCACCTCGCTGGTGCTGCTGACCGTGGCGATCCTGTTCCTGCGAAACCAGATCCGACCAATCTTGCGTCTGGCCGACGCCGCCGAGAGCTTCGGCAAGGGCCGCGAGGTGCCGAACTTCCGTCCGCGCGGCGCAACCGAGGTTCGCCGCGCAGCCAAGGCTTTCATCGAAATGAAGTCGCGTGTCGAGCGCACGATCGAACAGCGCACGACCATGCTCGCGGGCGTTTCACATGATCTTCGCACGGTATTGACGCGCTTCAAGCTTGAGCTAGCCCTGATCGGCGACGGCCCGGAAGCCGAAGCCATGAAGCGCGATGTCGACGAGATGAGCCGCATGCTTGATGCTTATCTCGCGTTTGCGCGCGGCGACACCGGCGAACCGTCGGCGCCAACCGACATGGCGGAATTCCTTGAGCAGCTCAAGGACGACGCGGAGCGCAACGGTCACAAGACGACGGTCGTGTTCCACGGGCATCCGGTGGTGACGGTGCGGCCGGACGCATTCAAGCGCTGTCTCGCAAACCTGGTGACTAATGCCGCCCGGTTTGCGCCGACGATTTCGATCACCGGACATCGCGACCATCGCTGGCTCACGGTGACGGTGGACGACGACGGGCCTGGGATTCCGGCGCACATGCGGGAAGACGTGTTCAAGCCGTTCCTGCGTCTCGATGACGCGCGCAATCAGGATGAAGGCGGCACCGGTCTTGGCCTCGCGATCGCGCGCGACATTGCACGCTCGCACGGCGGCGACATTACCCTTGGCGACAGCCCGCTCGGCGGCTTGCGCGCCAGCGTGCGCGTGCCGGTGTAGCAGGCGTCTTCGGCAGGATCTCGCTACTCGCCGTCCCAGTAGTCGATACTTTGTTGGCCGCGGCCGAGAAAGCGGAAAATTTGCGGCTTGCCGTCACCACCCGTGAATTCGCCGAAGACGCCGAATTTTGCGGAATCGGGATATTCGGCAATTTCCGGCGTTAGGCGCGTGCTGACTGCAAGATATTTGAGCTCGGCTTTGGAGGTGTTGAGAATTTGGTGTGCGGTCTCAGGTCCGCCCGGCGGACAGCAGATCACATCGCCGGCGCGGATGGCGTGGCGTTCGCCGCCGATGCGCAGTTCACCTTCACCGGCGATTACAAAGAACATTTCTTCATTGGCGCGATGGTTGTGGAGCGGGAACGCGCGCCTGCCCGCGGCCACGACCGTAACGTTGTAACCGAGTTTTTGCGCGCCGAGCCGGCGCCCGATGTCGCCAAGCCGCGCCCGATATTCCTCACGCGCATTGGCACCGGCGGGCCAGCCGGCATTGTGTCCCCAGTCGCGAAACTCGACTTCGTCGATGTTCAGGATTGGACGTGGCATGGATATCTCCTGCTCGAGCGTGATCCCGAAAAGTTGCAGACTTTTCGGATAAGATCACGCCCAAAATCGAAGATGCAGGCAATTACGCCGCGGCTGCGTCGTCCTCGGTCCGCATGCGCCGGCGGCGGCGCCCCGGACGCGGTACAAGCCGGCAGAGATCGTCGAGCAGGCCGATCCAGCGCTGGCCGCTGGCGAGCGCACGGTCGAGCGCGGCCATGGTCCGCGCATTATCGTCCTCGTCATCGACAAACGTGCGCAACACGCGCGCAAACAGAACTGCCAGGCCCTGGGCCTGCACCATTCCCTTCGGACCGGCGGATGAAATCCCGGCGGCGGTCAGCATCCACTGCTGCGAACGCACGGCGATGCCGTTGAGCGCCAACGCCAGTACTGGATTGCAGGCGGCGGATCGCATCAGCGAGCGCAGCGCGGCCTTATGTGGCGCGATGATCTCGATGCGCCGCATCAGGACATCGAACAGCCGCTCGCGCGGCGGCTCTTCCGCCATGTCGGCGTCGCCGCCGGCAAGGACCTGGCGGTCGACGTCCTTTACATGGGCGGCGACGATTGCGAGCGTCGAATTGAACATGCCGCGCATATCGGCCAGCGCAACGTTCGCTTCGGTGGCGATTTCACCAAGCCCGATCTCCTCGAAGCGCTTGGTTGCCAGCAATCGCATGAACGCGGCGATGATCGCCTCGCGCGGCGGCAGGTCCGCCCCGGCCGTGCCGTGACCTCTTCGGGTTACCTTGGGCTCGGACTTGCGGGGCGCAGATTTGCGGGCCATGGCGGTCTCCTCTCGGCGAGGGCTGATTGGTTCAGACTTGGCATGTAATGTAGTGCGCCTGGACCGGCCATTCCATGGCGTCCGGAGCTAAGATTTCAGCTGCCAAGTTCCTTCGAGCGTCGTACCGCCGCCGCGACGGCCGCTTTCATCAAGGCGTCGAGGCCGTCCCTCGCCATCAAAACCTCGAGCGCGGCAGCGGTCGTGCCGCCGGCCGAGGTGACATTTTTTCGCAAGGTCGCGGCATCTTCGGTCGCAAGATGCAGGAGTTCGCCGGAACCCGCCACCGTCGCACGGGCCAGATGCTCCGCGAGCGCGGCCGGCAATCCCGCCGCTGCGCCCGCACGGGCAAGCGATTCGGCCAGCAAGAAGACATAGGCCGGGCCCGAACCCGAAACGGCAGTGACCGCATCCATCAAGGTTTCGTTCGCAATCCATTCGACCGCGCCCATGGCGCCAAGCAGGCTGTTGGCAAGATTGCGTTGCGCATCGACGACGGCTGCATTCGGAACGGCAACAGTGATGCCGCGTCCGACCGCGGCCGGCGTATTCGGCATGGCGCGGACAACCGCGGTCTTTGCCGGTAAATGACGTTGCAGGAACGCAAGCGTGCGACCCGCCATGATCGACACCACGACCGTGGACGCGCCAACGTAGGGCGCCAGTCCCGGAATGACTTCGGCGGCATTTTGCGGCTTGACGGCGATGACCACGGCGGCTGCGTTCGCCACGGCCGCCGGCGGATTGAGCCGCAGCCCTTGCGCGGCGTAGCGTGCGACCTGCGATGATGGCTGCGGTTCGAGCACCGTGACCTGGGAAGGATCGAGCCCGCGCGCGACCCACCCATCAAGCATCGCCGCGCCCATCTTGCCGGCGCCGACAAGAACAAGCTCGCCGGAGAAATCGCCTAGTTGAGCCGTCGTGCTCACCGGACGCGCGTTAGGCCTCGCCCGAGGTCTCGAACATGGTCGCGTCGAGCGCCTCGCGCGCCGATTTGCCGGCCCACACCACGTATTGGAATGCCTGGTAATATTGCTCGCAGGCCTCGACCGCGGTCGCGAGCAAGGCTTCGCACTGGCCGTCGGAGGCCGGCGCGCCACCCGCCAACATCAGCGCTTGCCGGAACATCACGAGCCCGTCCTTGTTCCAGAAATCGAAATGCCCAATCCATAGTTGCTCGTTGACCATCGTGACCAGTTCCACGACCTCGCTGCGATGGTGCGCGGGAACGCGCAGGTCAAACGCGCAGGCAAGATGCAGCGCTTCGATATCGTTCATCCAGGTGAACGAGAGCTGATACTCCGTCCAGCGGCCGGCGACGACGAGCGTGACTTCATCATCGTTGTTGCGTTCGAAGCTCCAGTCATGAAGAGTCGCGAGCTGCTCGACGACGTCGAGGGGGTTGTATCGGGTAGGCTGCGTGAGTTCGATGAGCGACATGGCGTCCACCTGCCGGCTGATGTGATCGGATAATCGCGCACGCTTCGAAAGACCCGCACGCTCCTCAACCGCACATCCGACTGTGGCGATACCGCGGCGCGGCTCGCCTGGGGACTTGACTCATCACCCGAATCACTCGCGCACCGACTATAACCGGTTGATTCCAGACCACAAACGTCATTGATGTGTCACGCGCCCGCATTCCAACACGGCACCCTTCGGCCACACGGAATGCGCGGCTGTCGCAACGCGGCAGGCGTACCGAACAGCGCGGCACCAGACCGCGTATTCACGAAACGCGCGCAAGCAATCAGTGATTTGCCCCGGTCGCGCAATGCGCCCGTGAATCCGTCCACAGTTCAATTTGCGGCAGAACGCAGCCACGGACTCAAATCGCCGTCGCAGGCTCGCTATCGACGCTTTAGTCGAACAGGCTGGAGACCGAGCGCTCTTCCGCAGTGCGCTCGATGGCCTCCGCGATCAGCGTCGCGATCGGCAGAACGCGGATGTTGCCGGCGACACGCACGGCCTCGGTTGGCTGGATCGAGTCCGTGATCACCAGTTCCTTGAGCTGCGAAGCGGCGATGCGCGCGACCGCCCCTCCGGAAAGAACGCCATGCGTGATGTAGGCGTAGGCGCCGGTTGCGCCATTCTCGATCAGCGCGTCGGCCGCGTTGATCAGCGTGCCGCCGGAATCGACGATGTCGTCCACCATGATGCAGGTGTAGCCTTTGACGTCGCCGATCACGTTCATGACTTCGGAATCGCCCGCGCGTTCACGGCGCTTGTCGATAATGGCGAGCGGCGCGTTGATGCGCTTGGCGAGCCCGCGGGCGCGCACCACGCCGCCGACATCGGGCGACACGACCATGAGCTTTGACAGATCGAAGCGCTCGCGGATGTCGCGCACCATGACTGGCGACGCAAACAGGTTGTCGGTCGGAATATCGAAGAAACCCTGGATCTGCCCGGCGTGCAGGTCGAGCGTCAGCACGCGGTCGGCGCCCGCGCGCGTGATCAGGTTGGCGACGAGCTTCGCGGAAATCGGCGTGCGCGGGCCGGGTTTGCGATCCTGCCGCGCGTAGCCGTAATAGGGAATGACCGCCGTGATCCGACGCGCGGATGCGCGCCTGAGCGCGTCGATGATGATCAACAATTCCATGAGATGGTCGTTGGCGGGAAACGACGTCGATTGCAGCACGAACACGTCCGTGCCGCGCACGTTTTCGAGAATCTCGACGAAGATTTCCATGTCGGCGAAGCGCCGCACCACCGCCTTCGCCAGCGGCGTCTTCAGGTGCGCCGCGATCGCTTCCGACAGTCGCGGATTTGAGTTGCCGGCGACGAGCTTGATTGCGCCGTTGCTGCCCGCCATCGCCGTTCCTCTCAGCCGCTCAGGCGATATACGCCATGTGCAGCCGCCAAACTCAAGCCCCGACGAGCTTCAGCCGGACGCCAAGGTTACCAGGTCCAAGCTCCTCCCGGCGGGTCCGCCGGAGGTTATCTGGCCTGGAGCGCGCTCGGCGCGGCGGTGATATCAAGCAGGCCGCCAATCTGGCAATACGCGGGTCTTGTTCTCCCGCGGCTTTTTGCGATGGTTAATGCGTTGGCGCATGATCCGGCAAAGAGGAATCCGGTTCGCTGACCCGCCTGCGCGAAGCTCGCTTCGGCGGGCGAAGGCAGGTCGGATAAGATCACGCACAAATCAAAGTGTTAGGAACATTCCGCCGATTCAACCTCAACACATCCCGCTTTAGTGTCCGGACTCATATCTGAGCGCGGCATGCGCAGCCAGACCGGCAATGCGCGGCCGGCTTTTCGGCGTTGGAATCGGTTCGGTTAGGGTGGCGGATGAAGATGCCACGGCGGCTTCCGGCGCCGGCGCAGCCGCTGCGGTGTCGGGTCCGACCCATCGCAGGAAGCGGAAAATTCCGGCTGATTCCGGCGAGAAATCGTCGCGCGCAGCGACCGTCATTCCGTCGCCCCGGGGCCTCTCGGGGGCTGCGGGCTGCGGCGGGGAATTCGGAGTCGCGAGGAAGGCGGCGAGCTGCTGCATTCCGGCGCGGGCCATGTTGCGAAGCGTCCGGTCGTCGACAGCAGCCCAACCTTTCTGGCGCGTAACGCCCTGTTCCTCGCCCGTGATGCGGAGCGTGCGCTGCTGGCCGGCGTCATAGACGTCCCACAGCCACGCCACGGTGGTTCGACGGCCACGGATATGCGCCGCCGCGTAGCCGCGAACGCGGTACTCGGCCGCGCCCGCGCGGGAAACGACCGCGAGCTGCCGCGCGTCGGCTTCTTCCGACAGCGCCTGCACCAGCTTGCGAAACTGTCCTTCCGGCAGCCCGTCAATCGACTCAAACGCGACCGTGGCGCCGGCAGCCTGCGATACCAAAATGGTCGGTTGGCCGCTGGTCGTGCAACCGGCACACGCGATCGCCGCGATGAGCGCGCTCACCGCGCCAATCGCACGCGGATGCAACTTTCGTGATTGCGTAACGGCGAGGCTCCGCCGGCTACGAAACGCCATCGACCGTCCCCGCATTCCGTCCCGGCCGACGCAGCGGACGTCATAGACCGCGTCTTTTGGTGTTCATTCATCGGCCGGCTACGAAACCGTAGCGGGGATTGATCGGGGGGTCTAGAAAATTTAACGATCTGTTAACGAGTTGCCGCATTGTTCGCGGCGCTGTGAGTGTTCGATCAATCGGAATTGAAGGGGCTCGGGCGTCCAACTTTTTTGATTTTGGGTGTGATCTTGTCCGATCTTGCTTCGCCCGCCGAAGCGGGCTTCGCGAAGGCGGGAATGTCTTGCACCATTTCGGGACCGCGCCCTAGTCGCTCAGCACGATGGCGCTGATGTGCCTGCCGTAATCGGCCTCGCCGCGATGGGTCGTGCGACGGTAGCTGTAGAACCGGTCGGGGTTGGCATAGGTGCATTCCAGCAAATCTTCGCACGCCACGCCGGCGCGCTGCAGCCGCGCGACGATGTAGCCCGCGAGATCGAACATCGCGTACCCCGGTCGCGCGCCCGCTGCGAAAAGACTCTTATTGCGGCGGTCGTCGTGGATAAAGCGTTCGACCAGTTCGGCTCCGACTTCGTAGTTTCGCTGGCGGATCATCGGGCCGAGCGCAGCAGCGATGTCGGCGCGCCGCGCCCCCAGCGATTCCATCGCCGCAATCGCGGCCTCGGCAACGCCGGTCAGCGCCCCGCGCCAACCGGCGTGGACAACCGCGACGACGCGCGCCCGGCCGTCGGCAAGCAATAGGGGACCGCAGTCGGCGGTTGAAACACCAATCGCAAGATTGCGCACGCGCGTCGCGATCGCATCCGCGCGCGGGCGCTGCTCCTGCGTCCAGGGCGTTTCGGCGATCACCACGTTCGGTGAATGAGTTTGATAGGCGGTCAGCAATCGCTCAAGCGGGCAGCCCAGCGCAGCAGCCATTCGCGCGCGATTCTCGCTGACGTGCGCTTGATCGTCGTTCGATCCGATGCCGCCGTTCAGGCTCGCATAGACGCCGGTCGATATGCCCCCTTCGCGTGTAAAGAAGCCGTGCCGAATTCCGGCGATGCCGGCGAGATTATGCGCCTGCAACATCATGGAAGGATCAGCCTTCCTGCGCGTGCCGCGCACGCGCTTCCGACGGCACGTCTGCATCGAAGCCCGGCA
>JBGPOB010000033.1:0-17209 GCA_041487815.1 Xanthobacteraceae bacterium
AAACCCTTGTCGCCAACCGTCGTCGCGGCGGCGACGCGCAGGCGGCCCTGCTCGTCCTTGCAGGCATTGGGATTGGCGACGGCCTTTTCGATATCCTTGACCGTAATCAGCCCAACGCAACGATACTGGTCGTCAACCACCAACAGTTTCTCGATGCGGCGCTGATGCAAAAGCCGCTTGGCTTCGGCCTGGCCGACGCCTTCCCGCACCGTGACAAGATCGCGCTTGGTCATGAGCTCAGAAATGCGCTGCTCGGGATCGGTCGCGAAGCGCACATCCCGGTTGGTCAGAATCCCGACGAGTTTCCCCGGGGTCGCCGGGCCGCCCCCCTCCACCACCGGAATGCCGGAAATGCGGTTCGTCTTCATCAATTCGAGCGCGTCCACCAGCTTGGCCGTCGGATGAATGGTGAGCGGGTTGACCACCATTCCCGATTCGAACTTCTTCACCTGCCGCACCTGCGCCGCCTGCGCGTCGGGCTCCAGATTGCGGTGCACGACGCCAATGCCGCCGAATTGCGCCATGGCGATCGCCATGGCGGCTTCGGTCACGGTGTCCATCGCCGAGGCCATGATCGGGATATTGAGTGCGATATCGCGGGTAATGCGCGTGCGGACATCGACGTCCGACGGCAGCGTTTCCGACAGACCCGGCTTGAGCAGCACGTCGTCGAAGGTCAATGCCTCGGGAAAATTGCCGTTGGGCTTGCTATCGACTGGTTTCACAGCCATCGCCAAACTCCTCAAGCATTGTCCGGCAAAACCTTGGGCGGCTTGCGACGGGCAACGCGACAACAAAAAGGGCCGCGCGGGGATGACCTGAAGCGCCGGACCCAGAACGATGGCCAATGACGGCCGGCCGGCGAATCGAGCCCCGTTGCGGAGTTGGCGAGGGTCGTTAGCACGGCGGCGCGTCGATTCATAGGGCGCCGTGGGGATTTCCCGCCATCGTGATGGCGATGATGTGGGATGCCGCGCATGCATCGGCAAGCGCCTTGCTCCGGCCCGGCGCCGGACTAGATTGCGCTACCGGCGTGTCCCGTCAGTGACGAATTTCCGCAATGTTTATGAATCGCATCGTGCCGCTGATCGTTGCGGTCGCCCTGTTCATGGAAAACATGGACTCGACCGTGATCGCGACGGCTTTGCCGGCCATCGCCGCGGACCTTGGCACCAATCCGCTGGCGCTCAAGCTGGCGATCACGTCGTACTTGCTGGCGCTCGCGATCTTCATTCCGGCTAGCGGCTGGACGGCGGACCGCTTCGGCGCGCGCGCCGTGTTCAGGATTGCGATTGCCATCTTCATGGCCGGCTCGATCGGCTGCGCCATGGCGCATTCGCTCGGAGATTTCGTCATCGCCCGCTTCTTCCAAGGCATGGGGGGCGCCATGATGTCGCCGGTCGGCCGGCTGGTCTTGCTGCGCTCATTCGAGAAGCATGAGATCGTCGCCGTGATGACATGGGTGACGATGCCGGCCCTGATCGGACCCGTGCTCGGCCCGCCGGTCGGCGGTTTCATCACGACCTATTTTTCGTGGCACTGGATCTTCATCATCAACCTGCCGATCGGCGTCCTCGGCATCTTGCTGGCGACGAAATACATCCCCGACATTCGCGGCGAGGAGCGTGTGCCGTTCGACTTCCTCGGCTTCGTCTTGGCGGGGCTCGGCATCGGCGGGCTGGCGTTCGGCGCGACCACCGTCGGGCTCGGCTATCTTCCAACCGGCGTCATCGTCGCACTGCTCGTCGGCGGCGCGACCTCGACCTTCGCCTATGTCGTGCATGCGCGGCGCGCGCCGGCGCCTTTGCTTGACCTGAAACTTTTCGCATTGCCAACGTTTCGCGCGTCGGTGCTGGGCGGGTTCGTTTTCCGCATCGGCGTCGGCGCGCTGCCGTTCCTGATGCCGCTGCTGCTGCAGCTCGGCTTCCACATGACGCCGTTCCAGTCCGGCATGGTCACGTTTTCGACCGCGCTCGGCGCCATGACCATGAAGGCGGTGGTGCCCACCATCCTGCATCGCTACGGCTTTCGCCCCACGCTCATCTGGAATGCCATTATCAGTTCGCTGTTTCTTGCGGCCTGCGCCGCGTTCACGCCCGCCACACCGGTCGTGATCATCATTGCCGTGCTTGTCATCGGCGGATTTTTTCGTTCGCTTGAATTCACCTGCATCAACACCATCGCCTATGCCGAAATCGACCGCCGCGACATGAGTCGCGCCACCTCGCTGGTGAGCGTCGGCCAGCAACTGTCGGTCTCGACCGGTGTCGCCGTCGGCGCGCTCGCGGTTGAGCTGACCATGCGCGGCTCCGGCGCGACCGAGATCACCGCGGCGGCATTTCCGCCGGCGTTCCTGTTCGTGGCTTTGATTTCGCTGTCGGCGACCTTCGTTTTCATGCGGCTGCACAAGGAAGCCGGCGCCGCGCTGGTGCGCCGCACGCCCGGCCCGAGCGGCCCCGGCGATCAGCGCATGGGGTGAGCGGATATTTCTGCGTCATGTACGACCCTCTCGTTCACCACGGGCAACCCTCTCCTTCGTCATGGCCGCGCTTGTCGCGGCCATCCCGCTTAGGGAAGCGCTGTGCCATACTAAGCGGGGTCGCCGGGACAAGTTTACACTTGGGCCCGCCGAAGGCGGGACCCGGGTGCCCGGCGATGAGGGGAGCGTTTGTCATTGCGAGGCGCGCGCAGCGCAACGAAGCAATCTTCGCGCCATGGAACGAGATTGCTTCGCTTCGCTCGCAATGACAAACAATAATGTGAGGATCAATGTCATGCCTCTTGCCGTCCATCCGGGCCGTCTGTTGAAACGCAAAATGGCGGCGCGCCATCTCAGCGCCAACCGGCTCGCGCTCGACCTCGGTGTTCCATCGGGACGCATTACCGACATTCTCAATGCGCGCCGCTCGATCACCGCCGACACCGCCGTGCGGCTGGGTCGTTATTTCGGAACTGTAGCGTTTTCCGGCCAAGTGGGAACCGGTTGGCCGAAGGAAACGCGTCACGTAAAGCTTGCGCAGTTCTGGCTCGATTTGCAAAGCCAGTACGATATCGCGGTTGTTGAGAAGGCGCGCGGTAAGGACATCGCGCGTCGCGTGCGGCCGGCGGATGCGGCGTGATGGGTTTCGCGGTGCTTATTCATTCCACAGGCCGTAGGGCGCAATAGCGAAGCGTATTCCGCCCTACGCGCTGACCAGACCCTGGGATTTGTGGTTGTGCGCCCCTATCTTCAGTGGATGGCAGACGAACGTGCAGCAAGCTTGGGCGGCGAGGCTGATCCAACCACTTGGAATTTCCAACATAGCGACCAACACGGCCCACTCCCAAATCCGGTCGGGCACACCTTTCCGCTATTGACGCACGACGACCGCGGCGTGTGGAGTCTTGTCGGCACGGGCTTTTACATTAGTAGAGACGGACTGTTCATAACCGCCCGCCACGTCGTGGACCAAGTTCTGCATGATGGACGACAAATCGCACCGCTGGTCATCCTACATCCGTGCTCTGACACCGGGTTGTTTGGTCCATCCGACGTTCTTTTCCGACCAATCATGCAATGCTGGCTCGGCGACCAAGCTGACGTGGCGTTAGGCGTCGCTGCAACTGCCACCAATAATCAGACCAGCGAAGTGCTGCAACATTGGTGCTGGCCGCTGTCGTGGTTGACGCCGACAGTTGAAACGCCCGTCGCAACCTACGCGTTTCCGCGACACAGCATGGCCGAAGACGGCCGGAGCTTTCTCTTTCATCCCGAATTGTATGCTGGTGTAGTCCGGAGCACCGGGGACTTTCGCGATCGGAGCATGATTCCTTTCCCCTATCTTGAAGTTGATTGCCGCATCCATGGTGCAGCCAGCGGTGGGCCAATAGCGCAATTCGGAAGCGGAATTGTTGGCGTCAATTGCACGGAATTAGCAAAGACGCTCGATCATGCCCCCGGACCGGGCTTTGGTGCTCAAATTCGGTGCCTCAAGGATGCGTTCATTGATGATGCTGCTTTGCCCGGTGAAACCGGGCTCCGCCGCGTCACCTTTGATGAATTGGTTCGGGCGGGGTGCATTGCCGTTGCCGACTACGTCGCAAGGAATCTCAACGAGCCACTTTCCGGCTCGTTAGCCCGTCTTGACCAAATGCCCGCCAAAGCTCCACATCCTCAAATCAGCTTTGTCCACTATGCCTAGCCGATCGGGACCAACTCAAGTTCGCACAAGCATCGATTAGCAAGCGTAGCCCGGATCAAGCGCCAGCGTAATCCGGGACAGTCGTCTGATAGGCGGGTGCCGCCCGCTTCGATTATCGCACGAGCCCGAGAACGATTAGCAATGCGGTGTCGAGCTGCACAATCTCGCGCGGTTTGAGGCTGCCTAATGTGCGGCGCACGCGGTCGCGACGCAGCGCCACCAATTTGTCCGTCATGATCTGCGAGCGCGTGCGCAGGCCATTGGAGGAACTTGGCTCGATGAGCGGCCGGATGCGTCCGATGCCGGCGACGTCCGAAGACATCGGGCAAACCAATATTGTCGTGGTGCTATCGGAGAGTTCGTCGGATTGCACGACGACCCCGGGACGCGGCTTGCCGAGATCGCCGTGGGCGACCAGCAATACAACGTCGCCGCGTTTCATGGTCAGGCGCGGGGATCGTAGACCGCGTCAATCCAGGCATCGATCGCCGCATTATCGGGATGCCGCGACAGCAAGGCCGCCTCACGGCGTATCTCGGCGCGCACGCGCCGGTTTCGCAGGTCGGGAACCCAAAACTGCACCGGCTTCAGCCCTTGTGCGCGCAAGCGCTTGCGCCGCGCCTGCATCCGCTGCCGGGCGGTCTTTGGCTTGATCTTCCTGAAGTTCGCGGGCATCTCAAACTCACGGCAATTCACGTAACATGTTACGACAACCGACGGCGCGATGCAACGGGAAACCTGCGCAGCAAGCGTAGCCTGATCAGCTGGCGTAGCCCGGATGAAGCGCCAGCGTAATCCGGGACAGCCCCCCGCCAACGCAGTGGCCCCGGATTTCGCTTCGCTCCATCCGGGCTACGCGTTCTTCGCGCCCCTGCTACCCCGTCTTCCTAAACCCCGTCGCCAGCACGTAAAGCTCGGCCGAATCCGCGCGGCTGGCCGCCGGCTTGACGTGTTTCACGCTGGCGAAGTCGCGCTTGAGCGCGGCGAGCAGCGCGGCGTCGGTGCCGCCCTGCAAAACCTTCGCTAGAAACGCCCCGCCCGGCTTGAGCGCTGCGCGCGCAAACGCCGCGGCCTCTTCGACCAGGCCGATGATGCGCAATTGATCGGTCTTGCGATGGCCAGTGGCGTTGGCCGCCATGTCGGAGAGCACCACGTCGGCCGGCCCGCCGAGCAGCGCCTGCAATTTTTCCGGCGCACCGGGATCGAGAAAGTCCATCTGCACGAATGCGACGTTGGGGATGGCGTCCATCTCCAGAACATCGATTGCGACCACGCGGCCACCCTCCTTGCCGCCCGCGCCAGCCTTGACGCGCGCCGCCGCCACCTGCGACCAGCCGCCCGGCGCCGCGCCGAGGTCGATCACCCTGGCACCGGGTTTGAGAAATTTGTGCTTGTCGTCGATCTCGATCAGCTTGTAGGCCGCGCGCGAGCGAAAGCCCTCGCGCTTGGCGCGCGCCACGTAGGGATCGTTGAGCTGGCGCTCGAGCCAGCGCTTCTGCGCCAGCGTGCGGCCCTTGCCTGAGCGCACCCGCACCTTCAGCTCGCGGCCGCCCGTTCCGCCGGTCACGCCGACGCTCCGCTATCCCAAACGCCGTCGGCGCGCATCAGTTCCACCAGCATGCCTTCGCGCAAACCGCGATCGGCAACCCGCAGCCGCGGACACGGAAACGCCCGGCGGATGGCTTCGAGGATGGCGCACCCCGCCAGCACCAGGTCGGCGCGCTCGGCGCCGATGCAGCCATTGCCGACGCGCTCGTCAAAGCGCATGGCGATGAGCCGGTCGACGACGCGCGTGACCTCGTCCGCGCTCATCCAGCAGCCGTCGACGCGGCGGCGGTCGTAGCGCGGGAGCTCGAGGTGAACCCCTGCAATCGTCGTCACCGTTCCGGAGGTGCCGAGCAGATGAACGTCGGTCAGATCGCCGCCATGGTTCGTGACAAAATCCGCGAGATGGTCGGCGACTTCGCGCACCATGGTCTCGAACAAGTCGCGCGACACTTCCACGCCGCCATGACGTTCCGCCAGGGTGACGACGCCGACCGGCAACGAAGCCCAGCCGCCGATGCGCGGCGGCGGCGGCCCGCGCCCGAGCGGCCCGCGCGGACCAAGCCGCACGATTTCCGACGAACCGCCGCCAATATCGAACAGGATCACACCACGGGCTTGCGGATCGATCAGCGGCGTACAGCCGGTGGCGGCGAGAACCGCTTCGGTTTCGCGGCCGATGACTTCGAGTTCGAGGCCGACCCTGTGATGGATCTCGGCCTGGAACGCGGCGCCATTTTCCGCCGCGCGGCAGGCCTCGGTCGCGATCAGGCGGGCGCGGGTGACGCCGCGGTTGCGCATCTTGTCGCGGCAGATGGCGAGCGCATCGACCGCGCGCGCGACCGCGGCCTCGCTCAACCGGCCGGATGCCGAGACGCCCTCGCCCAACCGGATGATGCGCGAAAACGCATCGATGACCCGAAATCCGTCGTCGGTCGGCCGCGCCACCAGCAGGCGGCAATTGTTGGTCCCGAGGTCGAGCGCCGCATAGGTCGCGCCGCCGCGTTCGCGCGCGGAATCGCCGCGGCGGGCGGAAAAATGCGACGCCGGCCCGCCCTGGCGTGCACGATCGTCGCGCGGGCGATCGTGCATGGCGCGCGGGCCGCCGGCTGCCCCGGCCCCGTCGTCCATCGAAAACCTTTCCGCCGCGCTGAAGCCGCGGAGCGCGTCTGGCTATGGTGGCGCCCGGCAGTGCGGATGGCCGCGCTGGCAGCTCTCGCCAAAGCGCCTTCCCGGACACTGGTATTCAGCCACTGAGCCTGTAGACGCGCCGGGGCTCAACGGCGCCGGCTGTTTGCGATTCAAATCGCGCCAAGTCTAACAGCACGATGACCCCGTGCAACCGAGGTCCCCGGCTCAAAAGCCTGAAATTCGACCGAAATCGCGACCCGGACATGCACGCGGCGTCCTTGTAGCCGCCGAAAACCTCGTCTATGTGAAGGCATTCTCCATCCTTGAGCAGCATCGGCAGCGCCATGAATGTGCACGACGATCCCAATGCCTGGGCCGCGGAAAAATTTGCGGTCGGTCAGCCGGTTCCGCGCAAGGAGGATCCCACGCTGGTCCAGGGCCAGGGCCGCTATACCGACGACGTCGCCCTGCCGCACCAGGCCTATGCCGTCATTGTTCGCAGCCGCCACGCCCATGGCGTCATCAAGAAGCTCGATGCCGCCGCGGCGCGGAAGATGCCGGGCGTGCTTGCGGTCTATACCGGCGCCGACATCGTCGCGGCCGGCTACGGCGTGCTGAAGACCGTCATGCCGCTGAAGAACCGCGACGGCACGCCGATGAAAGTTCCGACGCGATACGCGCTGGCGACCGACAAGGTCCGCTTTGTCGGAGACCCGCTGGCGTGCGTCATCGCGGAAACCTTGAACCAGGGCAAGGATGCCGCGGAGGCGGTCGAGGTCGAAATCGATCCCTTGCCGGTGGTGACGACGCCGCGCGAAGCCGCGAAACCCGGCGCCCCGCAGATTTATGACGACGTTCCGGGCAACATTGCCGCCGACTGGCACTTTGGCGACAGCGACAAGGTCGCGGCGGCGTTCAAGAGCGCGGCCCACGTCGTGAAAATGCCGCTGCGCAACACCCGCGTCGTGGTGGCGACGATGGAGCCGCGCGGCTTTGTCGCCAGCTACGACAAGGCGACCGAGCGCTTCACGGTCTATACCGGCGGCCAAAGCACGTTCGGCCAGAAAATGGCGATGGCGGAAGTGCTCAAGGTCGCGCCCGACAAGGTGCACGCCATTATGGGCAACATTGGCGGCTCGTTCGGAATGAAGGCGCCGGTGTTTCCCGAGTACGTTTGCGTGGCCCATGCCGCGCGCGACCTCGGCCGGGCGGTGCGCTGGATCGACGAGCGCACCACCGCCTTCCTCTCCGATACCCACGGCCGCGACCACGATCAGGTCATCGAACTGGCGCTCGACAAGGACGGTCATTTTCTGGCCGTGCGCACCACCGGCTTCGGCAACTCCGGCGCCTACATTTCGATGATGGGCACGATGCAGCCGACGATCACGACGATGAAGAATACCATCGGCGTCTACAAGACGCCGCTGATCGCGCAATCGACCAAGCTCGTGTTCACCAATACGACGCCGATTGCGCCCTATCGCGGCGCCGGCCGGCCGGAAGGCAACTACTACATGGAGCGGATGATCGATCAGGCGGCGCGCGAGATGGGCATCGACCGGATCGAGATTCGCAAGCGCAATCACATCAAGCCGAAGGAATTGCCGTACAAGACGCCGAGCGAGAACACCTACGACAGCGGCAATTTTCCCGCGCTGTTCAAGCGCGCACTGGAACTCGGCGACGTAAAAGGTTTCCCGAAACGCAAGCGCGAGAGCAAGAAGCGCGGCAAGCTGCGTGGCCTTGGCTTCGGCAGCTTTCTCGAACAGACCGCTCCCGCGGCAAAGGAGCTTGGCGGCATTCGCTTCGAGGCCGACGGCACCGTGACGATCATCACCGGCACGCTCGATTTCGGCCAGGGCCATGCTTCGCCGTTCGCTCAGGTCCTGGCAACGCGGCTTGGCGTCCCGTTCGACAAGATTCGGCTCATGCAGGGCGACAGCGACCAGCTGCCGATTGGCGGCGGCACCGGCGGCTCAAAATCCGCAATGATGAGCGGCAATGCGATCCTCGAGGGCTCGCAAAAAGTCATCGAACAGGGCCGGCAGATCGCCGCGCTCGCGCTCGAAGCTTCGCCCGGCGACATCGAGTTCGCGCACGGCCGCTTCACGATCGCGGGGACGGATCGCTCGGTCGGCATCATGGAACTGGCCGAAAAAATCCGCGGCGGCCTGAAAATTCCAGCCGAGCTTCCGCAGACGCTGAGCGTCATGCACGTCAGCGACGGCGTGCCGGCGACGTTTCCCAATGGCGCGCACGTTTGCGAGGTCGAGATCGATCCGCAGACCGGCGTCGTGGAGGTCGTGAAATATTCCGCCGTCAACGATTTCGGCACCGAACTCAACCCGCTCTTGGTGGCGGGGCAAGTCCATGGCGGACTGGTCCAGGGCATCGGCCAGGCGTTGATGGAACACACGGTCTATGACGAGCAGGGTCAGTTGCTCTCCGGCTCGTTCATGGACTACGCCATGCCGCGGGCTTCCGATGCTCCCGATTTCGTGACCGAAAGCATGCCCTCGCCCGCCAAGACCAATCCGCTTGGCGTCAAAGGCTGCGGCGAGGCGGGCTGCGCGGGCTCGCTGGTTTCCGTCAACAACGCGATCGCCGATGCGCTCTACGAGCTTGGCATCAATAACCTCGAAATGCCGGCAACGCCGCAACGGGTGTGGCAGGCTATTCAGGACGCGCGCAGCGGTACGGCGCCGATTGCAAGGTAACGAATAGGCAATCCGCTACCCCTAATGTACGGCATGTTTCAGCCACGCGGTTTCGCATTGTCGTGGCCGTCACGATCGTTCGATCTCGGCCCGCGCCCGATCTGCCTCGCCGCCGGCAACGCCACTGACAGGAAACGATGACAACGGAAATTCCAACACTGGTGCTGCCGTCCGTGCGCGCGACCGAAGCGCGCATCCTCATCGGCGTGAGCGCCGCGCATTTCCTGAGTCATTTCTATTTTTTGCTGCTGCCGCCGGTGTTCGCCCAGGTACGCGGAGATTATGGCGTCAGCTACACCGAACTCGGCATTGCGCTCGCGGCATTCAACGTCATTTCCGCAATTTTCCAGACGCCGGCGGGCATCCTCGCCGATCGCATCGGGCCCTACGCGGTGCTGGTTGCCGGCCTCGCGCTCGAAGCGGTCGCTTTCGGATTGGTCGGCTTTGTCGACTCCTACTGGTTCCTGGTCGCGATGTTTGGCGTCGCCGGCTTGGCCAACACCGTATTTCATCCCGCCGACTACGCGCTCCTCTCCCACCATATCGACAAATCCCGCGTCGGACGGGCATTCTCGATCCACACCTTCGCGGGCATGCTCGGCAGCGCAGCCGCGCCGGCGACCATCGCGTGGTTCCTGTTCCCGCTGGTCGGCTGGCGTGGCGTGTTCATCGCTTCAGCAATCGCCGGACTTGCCGTCACGGCGCTGCTGGTGCTTGGCCGCGACGACTATGCCCACGGTCCGCATCTGGCGCGGCGCGCCGACGCCAACGCACCCAGCGGCACGGACTGGGCGATCCTCAAGTCCGGACCGATTTTGCGCAGCTTCGGATTTTTCACCGCGCTTGCGGCCGTCAGCGTCGGAATCCAGAATTATTCCGTGGTCGCGCTCGGCGCCGCCTTCGATACGCCCATCGACATTGCCAATGGCGCGCTGACCACCAGCCTTGCGTTCACCGCCGTCGGCGTGCTCGTCGGCGGCATGATCGTCGGACGGCTTGGAAACCACGGCGGGTTCGCCGCCGTCGGCATCGCCGTCACCGGCGTCATGATCCTGCTGGTCGGGCTGGTTGATCTTGGTGCACTGGCCCTGCTTCTGGTCATGAGCATCAGCGGGTTCGCCAGCGGCATCATCATGCCGTCGCGCGACATGATCGTGCGCCAGGTAACACCGCCGGGTTCGTTTGGTACGGTATTCGGGTTCGTTACCTCGGGCTTCAACGTGGCCGGCGTGGCGTTTCCGCTGGTTTTTGGCGCCTTGATGGATCACGGCAGCCCGCGCGCGGTCTTTTATCTTTCGGCGGCGTGCTGCATTCTGTCGATCGCCACGGTGATCACCATCCGCCGGCGCCCAAGGGACCTGGTTGCCGCGCGCTAGCGGCGCACTGGAATTGCACGGATGTAGGCGCTGCCAAGGGAGGCAAGCCATGCTGCAAACGCTCGGATACGTCGGGCTGCGCGCCAAGAACCTCGAGGACTGGGCGGCCTACGGAACGCGTCTGCTCGGCCTGCAAGTTGTCGACCGCAGCGCGGGAACGCTCGCGCTGCGCATGGACGATCGCAAGCAACGCCTGCTGATCGATGCGGATGGCGGCGGCGGCATCGCATTTCTTGGCTTCGAGGTCGCCGATGCGGCGGCGCTCGATGCGTTCGCCGCCCATCTCGATGCCAACCGCGTCAAGACCGTGCGCGGCGCACGCGCGCTCGCCGACGAGCGCCGCGTTCGCGACCTGATCGTATTGTCGGACCCGGCCGGCAACCGGATCGAGATCTTTCATGGCGCCGAACTTGCGACCGACGCGTTCAAGCCCGGCCGCTCGATCTCGGGTTTTCGCACCGGCCCGCTCGGCATGGGTCATGTGGTGCTGACCGCGGAGCGTTCCGACGACCTCATTCCGTTCTATCAGGACGTGCTCGGCTTCCGGCTGAGCGATTACTTTCTGCGCCCGGCCAAGGTGCATTTCTTTCATCTCAATCCGCGCCACCATTCGCTCGGCATCATCGAGACCGGCACCAAGGGCATCCATCACATGATGCTGGAGGTGAATTTTCTGGACGATATCGGACAGGGCTACGACATCGCGCAACTGACGCCGGAAATCATCGGCCAGACGCTCGGGCGCCACATCAACGACCACGTCACGTCGTTCTACACGAATAACCCTTCCGACTTTATGACCGAATACGGCTGGGGCGGCCGTTCGATCGATCCGGACACATGGACGCCGAACGAAGTAGTCGAGGGGCCAAGCCTGTGGGGCCACGAGCGGATGTGGCTACCGCCGGAAGGCCGCGCGGTGTCGCGCGAGCTGCGCATGCGGGTTGCCGCCGAGGGATTACGCATCCCGGTGGACGTCCAGGATGGCGCCTACAAGATCGCGCCCGGAACCTGCAGCCTGTGGGACTCCATCGGCGAGGCCAGGAAGCGCGGATATGCCTAAAACTCGCGCTCTCGTAGTGGCTCTAGACCCTGCCCGACAAACCGCTTATATCGCGGCGCATCGAGCCAATGGCTGGCAGCCGTTTGGCGAACCCGGCACCGGCGCGGTTTTGGGGGATAGTTCAACGGTAGAACTGCGGACTCTGACTCCGTCAATCTAGGTTCGAATCCTAGTCCCCCAGCCACTCAAATCACTCTGAAATATCTTGATAAATTGAGCGGCCTCGTTCTCAGCGGGGCCGTTTTCACGTTGCACGACCTCTGCAATTATCATTGATTTCAAATGGTTTTTGCGAACGGCATGAATTCCTTGCAACATGATTGCGACATGAAACGAACTTCATCCTCGATGTCTTGTTGCGGTGAAGCTCGCCTCATTTAGAATGACAATTGCGTGGGGGCGACAATGAATTTCGTCGCAATCGATGTAGAGACGGCAAACGCTGATCTTGCCAGCATTTGCTCCATCGGCCTCGTGCATTTTATAGACGGCGTCGTCGCGAAGCGATTGGGTTTTTTAGTCAATCCCGAGGACGACTTCGATGCTATCAACATTTCAATTCACGGCATAAGGCCGGAAGATGTCGCCAGTGCTCCGACGATGCGCAAAGTTTTTCCGCTCGTCACAAACCTTCTTGTCACGACGAATATAGTTCATCACACCCACTTTGATCGTGTCGCGTTTTGTCGAGCAGCGACAAAATACGGATTCCCTCAGCCAACCTGTTCTTGGTTGGACAGTGCACGCATCGCACGCCGTGCATGGTCGCAGTACGCTCGGAAGGGCTACGGACTTGGCAATCTAGCCACACAGTTCGGTATTGAATTCAACCATCACGATGCGGCCGAAGATGCATATGCTGCGGGCATGATTGTTCTGCGGGCAATAAGCGATACGGGCCTTTCGTTGGATGAATGGATGTCCCGGGTAAATCAGCCGATTTTTGGCGGCGCTCGTATCGCTCAAAGTGGAAATCCAACTGGCCCACTCGCAGGTGAGGTGATCGTGTTCACGGGCGCACTCTCGATGACCAGAGCTGAAGCTGCCGCAATCGCTGCTAAGGCCGGCTGTGATGTTGCTGATCGGGTTACTCAAGACACGACAATCCTCGTAGCAGGAGATCAAGACGTGCGTGTCTTAAACGGGAAATCAAAGAGTGCGAAGCAACTAAAGGCCGAAAAATTGATCCGCGACGGAGCGATGCTGCGTATCGTTTCAGAGTCGGATTTTCATCTGCTCGTCGACGCGGCCTGACATCGAGCCATATTTCACTAGCGGCCACCAAACGACCGGGCGACAATTGCGCCTTCCCTGCCACGTTCCAGCTCCGCGCATCGGCGCAAGTCAACATGGTTGGGAGTTTTTTATGTGGAACGCAAAGACTGTTGACGACATCAGCGCAAAGCTTCGGCTCGCGGAACTGCTGATTTTGAACGAACGACTCCGTCAATCTTGGTTCGAATCCAGGTCCCCCAGCCACAAAATCCGTCGTTCCAATACAATTGCTTGCTGCGAGGGGGCGAACTGGATTCGCACGCGCTTCAGCGATTGGCTACTTAACGAATGGCGTCAATACCCTTGCGGTCGATGACATTCAAAAGCGCGAGCGCCGCTCCTGTCGGTTGCTTTGCGCCACGTTCCAATTGCGAGACGTATCCGACGGTTAGATTCAGGTAGCGCGCGAACACGGCCTGACTCATTTTCGCCCGTGCCCGCAGTTTGCGAATCTGCGCGCCTGTCATCGGCGCCACCTTGGGCGTGGTCTGCGACCCAAGATGCCGAAGGGTGATCTTTTCATGCGTCGCCTTGTCCAAAAGACCGACCTTCCGCATGCCCTCGGCCGTCTCAAGCAATGCTTTCGCCAGCCGGCTAGGCTTTTTCGTTACCGTTGTCATGGTCTATCTCCTGTATCAAACCCTCTGCGATCGCGCGGGCGATCTTGCTTGTGTTTGCTTCAAGCCATCCTCTGGCGACATCCCGCGCTGTTTCCAACTCGTCATCGTCCACGTTGTCGCGTTCGCTTTTGGCAAAGCCATAGAAAAACACCGCCCTTGCGTCTCGGCGATATGCCATCAGCACCCGATAGCCGCCAGAGCGTCCCTGACCTGGCCGCGCAATCCTCTGCTTGATCACGCCGCCGCCTAAATCTGCGTCCACCAGCCCGCCTTGCACCCGCCAAACAGCGTCGCACAGGCTACTGTCGGAAATGCGCGCACCGCGGGGCAAATCATGCGAACCATTTGGTCTTGAAAATTCTCAATGGTACTTCCTCGCACTATGCACTATAGCGCTATAGACTATAGAATGCAACCTTCTTGAAAGCGCGATGATGGTGGGTGCCTTGCAGGCCCAAATTCTTGCTCAACAATTCAAGAAACACGCAAAATTAGGCGTCAGGTGCAATGCAAAGCGTTCGATAGGCATGCAAGAACCCCAGCCATCCACGCTCTGCAACCGATTGCAAGCAGATCGTCAGCATGTAGTCGCCACGGCAAACACGCACGGGCATCTATTTCCCCGCGGCGACGATGGCACTGAATTGGCCGAAGCCAAGCGCGCACTGTTGGAATGAAGGTGTGGCGCTTTGTTTTGAGCTAGAAAGATTCGATGTTCAGCGGAGCCATCGCGCATACGCACGCACATCGATCATTCCCACCGTTGCGATCTCCTGCAGCCTAGCAATCAGTTCGAACAGAAACGCAGTAGCCGGCATGCCATCAACTGTAATTTTGGGTGGGGCGGCTGAGCTACACATGAATATTCCGTGGGCTGCAACGCAGCCAAGGTCTAGCCGTCGATTATCGTCGCCTGTCGCCAAGGCCCGTGATAGCGGGTCAGCTAATGGCGGCTTCCAATCGCTTTCAAATGTCAGAAGCCCGCCAATAAAGCGAGATGGCACCTTGGCCGGCGCAGTTCCACTAGCTGTCGGAATTGGAAGGCTAGTTCGGTGCAGTTTCCGCAAGCTAGCCATCTTACCCATCGCGTAGTCTACTACCCCCGCATTGATCGACTGCTTTGCCTCAAAGGCAGCGTACACACTTTCTGCAGGTACGATTTTTTGCCCCTTCCAATTAAGAATGAACGGCGAGTACTGCCTATCAAAGATTACGATATCCAACTGCTCGCTAAATTGACCAGTGCTATCCACAACGTGCGCAGAAGTAGTCTCGTATCTCTTCGGTAGATATTCTTTCAATAAATCGAGCCACACGTTCTGGCTGGCGTCGCCCTTCGTTACCGGATGGCCAAAAGACGCACGTGCTCGTCCCAGCTCTTCCTGGATACCTTTTTGCAATTCCGACAGGACGGTATCGAGTCGCCAATCGCTCATGACACAAGCTCCGCCCACGTGCCTTGCAGCGCCTTTGCAGCAGCCGCCTTTATTGTCGCGCGCTCCGCCACGTTTAGATCATCCGAAATAATGTTCTTTGTGTTCGCCGGATCAACAACACGAGTATTCGGAAATTTGTCTCTAAAATATTCGAGGATAGTTGTTACATTTGCCGACAGCGTGTTCTGCGCCCGGACGCCACGCAGCGCATCAATGACGGTCATTTCCAGATAAAACGATGGAAAGTCTAATTTTTTCTGATTGCGCCAAAGTTTTAGAACGCGCGTTTCGTTCAACCGGCTGCCGGCTTTCACGTATGCAATGTGCTTGGAGACGTTGGTTTGCGTCCAAGTGTCAGCTCGCCTGCGATAAAGACTGTGGTCTGTCGAAAGATTGCTCTGCCGTTTCCCCGGCACGAGGTCCACGCTAAATCCGGCCACCCGAACACTGATCGATACGTTTTGCCGCTGTGGGCTGTAACCGGACTCATGCATGCGCTCAAAGAGCGACTCGTAGATTTCTTTCAGGCTCGCAGTCGTTTCTGGTTTCAGAGAGATAAAAAGATCGATGTCCGTCCCGCTCTTGATTGCCGTCCCTTTTGCGAATGATCCGCTTGGAACGATGCCGCTCAAATACTTGTTGGCCCATAGCATGATGGGCGGTCGCAACACGTTAAGAATAGGCTGGAGAGGCGAATTGGTCGTCGTAACCGCTTCGCGGCGAAGGACGTTAAATAGGTACTGGTCTGCAGTAATGTAAACGCTCCTCGCACCTTGAAGCGCGATCGTGAACGCAGGGTGCCCGATCGGCGGATAAATGTTCACACCAACCCGTGATGTTCAAAACGATTAAACTTCACCTTTTGCGGGCATCATATATCGCAGGTGGTAAGCGGCATAACTAGGGCATCCGCGCAACGCAAACGCGACATGCAGACAATTTCGTCAGCAATATCAATGAAAAAAGCGGAATCTGACCCCGTCAATCTAGGTTCGAATCCTAGTCCCCCAGCCACTCACGCCGTTCGCAACGCGCGGCACGTCCAATCCGCATTGACCCCGCAGCTCGTGTCGTTTCGCGCCCTATTGCGGCTCGATCTTCGCGGCCGCGACGATGGGCGCCCACAGCTTGATGTCGGCCTGCAGCCGCGCGGCGGCGGTCTTGCCGTCCTCCACCAGCGGGAACGATCCGACGCGGGCCAGAAATTGCGCCGCCTCCTCGGTCGCGCTGATCTTGTTCATCCACCCGCCGACCTTGCGCACGATTTCTGCCGGCGTCCCGGCCGGGAAATAAACGCCCCACCACGGCGAAAGGTCAAAGTTTTCGAGCCCCGCCTCGTGCACCGTCGGCACCTCCGGCAGGCTCGGATGCCGCATCTTGGTGGTGACGGCAAGGGCGCGGATTTTGCCCTGCCTGATGGCGCCCGCCGCGAACGTGCCGTCCATGATCATGAAATCGAGGGTGCCGTTTTCGACGTCCGGCAGCGCTTCCGGCGCGGTGCGATATTGCACCTGCACGGCCTCAAAACCCGCTCGCTGCCGGTAATATTCGGTGGTGATGATCGCCATCTGGTTGGTCACGCCGTAGCGATTTTTGTCGCGCGATTTGAGGTAGGCGGTCAGTTCGGCGAGCGACTTGAGCGGCGAATTGGCCCCGACGACGACCACGAATGCGATCTGCGCAAACGCGGCGGCCGGCACAAAGTCCGTCACGGTATCAAATGGCAATTCCTTGAACAGAAAGCGGCTGCCGGCCATGTTGGAATTGGCGATGAACAGCATCGTGTAGCCGTCCGGCTTGGCTTTGGCGACGAGGCTCGCGGCAATGTTGCTGTTGGCGCCGGGCTTATTTTCGACAATGAG
>JBGPOB010000034.1:0-17126 GCA_041487815.1 Xanthobacteraceae bacterium
CCGTCGCCACGAGATCGTGCGCCAGGATCAGCCACATGCGCGGTGTGAAATTGAACAGACGCATTCGCACTCCCTAACGCATGATTGGGCGAAGCGGAGACCGGTTCGCCAAGCAGATCATGCGCCAAATCAACAGTTGCGGGCCCTGCAGACCCGTCGTGGTTCTACCCGCCCTTACGCGGGCACGCCACCATGGATTGCCGATGTCGCCAGCGCCTGATCTACCGCCGCCAGCACCCGTTCCGGCGCCAGCTCGTCAAGGCACTGGCTACGGCTGAGGAGGTGTCGATCGCAGCCTTCCTGCCGGCAGGGCAGGCATGGCAACGGATTTTGCACGACCCAGACATTATTTTGGCGCTGGATGGTTCCGGCAGCGAGCCAGGGATCGGCGCGGCCCGTCGCCGGCCAGGGTCCCCAGAGGCGGGGGTCGGTCGGACCGAACAGCGCGATCGTCGGCGCTCCGCTGGCCGCGGCGAGATGGGTTACCGACGTATCGGGACCGATAAAAACGACGGCACCCTTGATCAGTTCGGCCAGCGCGCCCCACTCAAGCTGACCATACAGCCGGGTCACGTCCATTGCAGAAAAAACACCGTCGACATAGGCGCGCTCGGCGGGATCCTGCCCTTCGCTGACGATCACCGCGAGGCCGCGCTTTGCCAGACCGATGGCGACTGCGCGCCACCCGGCATCCGTCCAGCGCTTGTATGGATGCAACGGATTGACATGCACGACGGCATAGCGACCGCGCGGCGCCATCGCCGCGGGTACCATGCCATGCGGGCACACGACCTCCGCAACAGGAACGATGCCGAGCGCCTGCGCGAGCCGCAGCACTTCGGTGACGCGATGATTATCGGCGTCGACCGCTACCGCGCGATGCAATAGGCGCCGCTTCCACCATGCGCCTTCGCCCGCTGCGGGTATCGCTCCGACGCGACGGCGCGCCGCCGCCCACGCGAAGAACGTCGGCCGGTCGCCGGTCTGCGTCGAAATTGCAAGATCGTAGCGACGCCAGATTTGCGCCGCCAAGCGCGCTGACGCCGCAAGCGACGGCCGCTCCGGCATCGTCAAGACGCGATCGATGTCGGCATTGCCTTCGAGAATCCGGTCACTGCCCGCGAACACCAGCAGATCCAATGTCGCTCCCGGATAGGCCCGCCGCAGGCTGCGCACGAGCGGAGTGGTCAGCAACACGTCGCCGAGACGGCGTAGCGTAACGACCAGAATTCTGGGTTGCTTCGGAAGATCAAATTCGCGCATGCAAAATTCGCCTGCCAGCCCGCCCGCTACCCATCAGCATTGAAGATCATACAGCAGCGCGCGATGGCATGATCCCGAAAAGTGGCAGACGTTTCGGACAAGATCATGCCCAAAATCAAAGTGTTAGCAGACCAAACCGATTTGACGCGGACGGATCAGGCATTAGGTTCGACGGCTTGCATCGGTGCGCAACACCATGCCGCCAATGACGCCGACACCGAGAACATAAAGCCAGCCGTGGGTGAAGTCGAACAGGTGCGAGTTGATCATTGAGCTGACGATGTTCTGAATGACCAACATCAATCCGAGCCAGGCGTATCGCCCGGGTCCCAAAAACAACCGCAGATGCGCGAGCCACATGGCGATCAAGAGCGCGCCGCCAATGAGCCCGAGCTGGACGGCAACGGCGAAAAACTGATTATGCGGATTGGTAGTAGCGTCGACCGCCATCGGGTCCGTACCGGCGTGCCGCGCGAACGCAAATCGCGTCGAACCGGTGCCGTGGCCGGTAAGCGGCGCCGACTGGATCAGCGCCAAAGAATCCTTCCAAAACTCAAGGCGCAGGCCGGCGGAGGTGTTGCCGGTGCGGGGTTGATACGTTTCCACTTCGGTCACGACATCGATTAGGCGCTGGCGCAAATAAGGCGACATCGTCCAGCTGAGTGCCGCGAGCGCGACGACGCCGGCGAGAAACACCGCATACCCGCCGCGCCCGAATTGGCGGAGGCCGAGAACAAGCAGAAGCACGACAATCACCACCACCGCCGTGCGGGCTGTCACGATGAAGACCATATTGGCAAGGAAAAGTGCCGCCAGGACGATCAGCGCCACCGACCGCGCGCGCGCGGCGTTCCAGTTCGCGATCGCCCGCTCAAAGAGACCAAACATGCAGAGCGTGAAGATCGCGCTCTGGCTGATGTAATCTTTGACGGGAACGCCAAGGCTCTTTGTCGCCCAAGCCGGGACCGGTATCAGCACGATGAACCACGACGCCGCCAGCAACGCGCACGCCGACAGAAAAAAGCCGCGCAACACCGGGTCGCCCTGCCCGGTCCTGGCGAAACAGGCCAATAATATCGGTATGGCGAGCAATTTCACGAACGGCTCGATGCCGTGCAGGCGGTAGCTCCATGGCGCGTCGGCCCAAAGCACGCCGACGACTGCGAGTACGACCAGTGCGACCGGCAACGCCGCCGCCGGCAGCGTGATCAGACGCCGGGCTGCCGTGCGGTCGAGCGTCGACAGCATTGCCAGTAACCATAAGGGAACCAGGATACTCGTTGCCGATGTCGACCACGGCAACGACGCGGCGGCGGCTATACCGAGCCATCCGGCAAGTCGCGTGCGGTGGGCGAGATCGAAGCGATTGTCGAGCGACGCCCAAGCCGTCATCGTGATCACGACGCCCGCCGTGATTGGGGTCGGCCCAGGATAATTTCGGTGATGACGTGCGACAGCCCTCGTTGCGCGCGCACGCGGGCGTCGGCCAACAGCGCTTCGAGTTGCCGGTCGTTCGCCGCGAGTTTCGAACGGTCGGCCTGCACGTGCCAAAGGTGAAGCATCGCGGTCGCGAAAATCCCGGATTTGCGCCGCACGCCGTTGCGAATCATGCGGATGAAAATATCCGAGTCCTCGCGGCCCCATCCGCTGAAGGCGCCGTCAAACCCGTCGACCGCGTCAAGATCGGCGCGCCAGAACGCCATGTTGCTGCCGCGGCCGCCGCGCCAGCGTTGCGGCGTGAGCTTGCGCAGCTTGCCGAGCGGCAATGAGGCGAGCGGGAGCCAACGATTGATGTCGGCGCGCGACCGCGGCGCCAACCATTCGCCGAATTGCCATTTTTCGAATTCGATATTCCCGGCCAGAACGCGCTCGGTGAAGGCGGCCGACAGCAAGACTCGCGTACCGGCGACGAACCAGCCCGGCTCCATCAATCGACGATGCGCCGCGACAAACCCGGGACGCGCGATGCAGTCGCCGTCCAGGAACACGCAGTACTCGCCGCCGCTGATACGAATGGCACGGTTTCTGATTTCGGCCAGCCGAAATCCCTCATCGGCCTGCCACGCGTGCTTGACCGGCGCGCCCATCTGCCGCGACCATCGCGTAATGACCGCCGCAGTCTCGGCGTCCGACCCGTCGTCCGCAACCACCACCTCGAAATTGCGATCGGTTTGCGTCGACAGCGAGCGCAGCACCGCGTCGAGCGCCTGCGGGCGATTGTAGGTCGCGACGATGACGGAAATGAGTGGGATCATGACGAACGGCTCGCGAGCCAGGCCTTCATGTAGCGATAGTAGCTGCCCTCGGCGTTGGCGACGGCTTGCAAAAAGCCCTCGCGCCCGTCAAGGAAGCCGAGGCGCAGGACGTAGACGCGAAAGAACGTCCACAGGCCATGACCGACGCCGCTCATAAACGAAACGCGGCGTCCGGACGCAACCAGCATTTTCGCGCTCGCTGTCGAGTATTGATCGATGCGCGCAATCGCCTGCTCAAGCCTTATCACGCCGTCATGGTAAAGCGGTGCGGCCAATCGCGCCACCGGCCCGTCGCTGACCACGCGCTCGTGCACGAGATGGTCGGTAAAGCGCGCCTTGCCGCGGCGAAAGAGCCGCAGCACGCGATCGGGAAAGGCGCCGGAGCGGCCCAAGGACCGGCCCATGTCACGACCGAGAAACCGCGAATTGCGGTGCAACTCGAAAGCGTCGGCGGCCGGGTTGCAGATTGCCGCCACGATCTCCTCGGCAAGCGCCGGGCTGACACGCTAATCGGCATCGATCGAAAGCACCCAGTCGCCGTTGGCCAACGACAGCGCAAAATTCTTTTGCGGCCCGAAGCCTTCGAAGGCATGGGTCTCCACGCGCGCGCCGGACCGCGCCGCGATGTTCCGGGTTTCGTCGATGCTGCCGCAATCGACCACGATGCGCTCGTCGCAGAAGCCGACGGATTCGAGGCAGGCCGCGATATTGTCCGCCTCATTCCTGGTGATGATGATGGCGCTCAGGCGCGGCACGTCAGACCCTTGTGACCGTGGCGCCTCTCGGTTGCCGGGCGCATTGACCAATTCACGGCCGTCGCGGCCGCGCGGACGCGGCCTCGTTGAGTTGCGTTGACCGGCGCACGATTGCGCTGGTCGAATGGCCCGGCAGCAGTTCGACCAGCACGACTTCCCCGCCGTCGGCTTCGACGAGATCGCGGCCAACCACTTCTTCAGGACGATAGTCGCCGCCCTTCACCAGCACCTTGGGCCGGATACGGCGAATCAACTCGAGCGGCGTGTCATCCTCAAACACGACGACGAGATCGACCGCTTCGAGCGCCGCCAGCACGTCGGCGCGCGCGTGCACGTTCTGAACGGGCCGGCCGTCGCCCTTGAGCCGCGCGCCGGAAGCGTCGCTGTTGAGACCGACCACCAGCCGGTCGCAGGCAGCGCGCGCCGCAGTCAGAACCTTGACATGGCCCGGATGCAGCAAGTCGAAACAGCCGTTGGTGAATCCGATGCGCAGTCCCTGGGCGCGCCATTCGGCGACGCGCTCGTCGGCGATCGCCCAGTCGAACACGATCTTTTCCTCGGCCGCCAGCGCCGCGGCGGGCAATATCCGCGTGCGCAGTTCCGCCGGCGTTACCGTTGCGGTCCCGCGCTTGCCGACCACCACCGAAGCGGCGGCATTGGCCGCGCGCGCCGCGGCTTCGAAATCCGCGCCCATCGCCAGCAGCGCGGAGAGCGTTGCAACCACCGTGTCGCCGGCGCCGGAGACGTCGCGGATCTTCACCGGATAGGAAGGGATGTGCACCGGCGCCGCGCCTTCGACGTGCAGCAGCAGGCCCTCCTCGCTTAGGGTCGCGAGCACCGCCTTGCTGCCGACCACACGGGCCAGATCGTGCGCTGCGAGCGCGATTTCGGCGTCGGTTCTCACCGGCCGGCGGGTATGATCGGATAATTCCTTGCGGTTGGGCGTGATGATGGTCGCGCCGCGATAGACGGCATAGTCATCCGCCTTCGGGTCGACGATCACCGGCACGCCCTGCCGGTTCGCCGCATCGATGACGCCGCGAATGACGCGTGGCGTCAGCGCTCCCTTGGCATAGTCGGACAACACGACCGCTCCGCACCGCGGCAGCGCCGCGAGCGCGTGCGCGATCAGCGCGTCCTCGACATCGCTCGCGACCGGCCCGGCCATTTCCCAGTCGGCGCGCAGGAGATGCGTCGAATAGTGTTCCGAGACGAAGCGCACCTTGCGCGTCGTCGGCCGCGTGGGATCTTTCACCAGATGCGGCTCGATCAGTTCCTTGAATTCGCGAAACGCCGCGGCCAAAATCGTGCCGGCTTCGTCGTCGCCGGTTACGCCGACAAAAACACAGCGCGCGCCGAGGCTGACGATATTGCGCGCGACATTACCCGCGCCGCCGATCACCTTCTCATCGCGCCGCACCGCGATCACCGGTGCCGGCGCCTCCGGCGACACCCGCGTGACCTCGCCATAGACGAACTCGTCCAGCATCAGGTCGCCAATGCACAGAATGCACTGTCCGGACATGCGCCTGAGAGCTTCTTCAAAATTGAACATGCGAGCCGGAAGTTTCCTATTTCACCGGAAGCGGTCGGGCTGGTCGAGGAACCCGCTGACGTAGCGCTTCACGCCTTCCTCAACCGACATGAAGCCCGCATTGTATCCGGCGCGACGCAGGTTATCGACCGAAGACTCGGTAAAGTACTGGTAGGTGTCGCGGATAATGTCGGGCATCGCGATGTACTCGATATTCGGCGCCCGGCCGAGCGCCGCGAACATCGCCGATACGAGGTCGCGAAACGATCGTGCGCGGCCGGTGCCGACGTTGAAGATGCCCGACACGGACGAGGTGGCGACCAGCCAGCGCACCACGGCGACGGCGTCGTCGACGTAGAGAAAGTCGCGGCGCTGATCGCCGTCGGCGATGCCGGCGCGGTGCGACTTGAACAGCCGAACCGGCCTGCCGGCCTTGGCGTCGTCGAAACGCTTGGCGACCAGGCTCATCATTTCGCCTTTGTGGTATTCGTTGGGGCCAAACACGTTGAAAAATTTCAGGCCCGCCCATTGCGGCGGAAGCTTCTGTCGCTTGCTGACGCGATCGGCCAGTGCAAGGTCGAACAGATGCTTGCTCCAGCCGTAAAGGTTCAACGGCCGCAGCTTGCGCAGCGCCGGCAACTGTCCGTCATCGGCGAACCCCTGTGCGCCGTCGCCGTAGGTCGCGGCCGAGGACGCGTAGATGAACGGCGCGGCATTCTCGGTGCACCAGTCGAGCAGGGCGAGCGAGAGCCGGAAGTTGGTTTCGATGACGGCGTCGCCGTCGCGCGCGGTCGTCTCCGATATCGCGCCGAGGTGCACGACGGCGTCGAGCTTGCGGCCGTCGAGCCAGCGCATCAGATCGGGCGGCGGCACGAAATCGGCGAGCTGGCGTTTTTGCAGGTTTCGCCATTTGCCGTCCTTGCCGAGCACGTCGCTGACGGCGATGTCGGTGCGGCCGGCCTCGTTAAGGCTGGCGACAACGTTCGACCCGATAAACCCGGCCCCGCCGGTCACCAAAATCATCGTGCCCTGCCGCGGTTGCGAATGGCGGGCCCACCTTTGCCGTACTCCTCGGAACTGCGCAATATTGCGTCCGGAATTGCGGTAAAGGTCGCGAGCACGCTAGGCATTGAGCTGAAATGTCGAACGAAAACAACATTGATCTGGTCGGCCGCGGAGCCGGGGGCCTGGACAGTGCCCCGATCCTGATCGTGCCGTACATGTGGATCGGCGACTTCGTGCGCTGCCACTCCGTTGTTAAGCTATTGAAATCACAAAATTTTCAGCGCCCGATTGACGTGCTGGCAACGGCTAATGTCGCGCCGCTGGTCGAGTATATGCCGGGCATCCGCAAGGCCATTGTCTGGGACCTGCCGCGCCGGCGGCTGGCGATACCGCGCCAGCTCGCGCTGGCGCAACGCCTCAAGGCCGAAGGCTACCGGCAGGTGCTGGTGATGCCGCGCACCTGGAAGGCGGCGCTGGCGCCCTTCATCGCCGCCATACCGGTACGCTCGGGCTTTGTCGGCGAGTTCCGCTATGGCCTCATCAACGACGTCCGTTACGGCGAGAACGCGCTGCCGCGGATGATCGACCAATGCGCGGTACTAGCCCTGCCCGCGGGCGCGAGTGCCCCGGCCGCCTGGCCGCTGCCCGAACTCTTGGTGCCGGACGAGGAGATCGCGGCGTGGCGCGCGCGCATGGGAATGCCGGCAAACGGCCGCCGAGTCGTGGCGCTCGCGCCGGGCGCAGTCGGGCCCTCGAAACGCTGGCCTACGTCCGAATATGGCCGCCTGGCGGCGATGCTGGCGCGCGAGGAGATCGACGTCTGGATCGTAGGCGGCCCGGGAGAGAAGGCGCAGGCACGCGACATCGGCGCCAGCAATCCGAGGGTCCGCGACCTGACCGGAAACGACCTGCGCAACGCCATCCTTGCGCTCGCAGCGGCGGACGTCGCGGTGTCGAACGATTCCGGACTGCTGCACGTCGCCGCCGCCCTCGTGCGAACATCGAGACATCGAGACGTTGGTTCAATCGCCGGCGCCGCGACGACGCCCTCCATCGGCATCTTCGGGCCGACCAGTCCATGGCATTGGGCGCCACTTAATCCACTCGCAGCGGTGGTACAGGCCGATACCGAACTCGACTGCCGGCCGTGCCACCGGCCGGTGTGCCGCGTCGGGCATCACCGCTGCATGCGCGACATCGCGGCGGAGATGGTTGCGCGACTGGTCCGACAAGCGCTGGAGAATCCGAGCGCGCGCGTGACCGCCAGCGCCAAGCGCTAATCGCCAACGCGCGCGTGACGACAAGTTGACCGGGCGTCGGGCGTCGACGGCAGCGTTTGACTTGCGCGGCGCTTCGACGGCGCTAACGTCACGCGCAGGCGTATCGGACGGAAGATCGGAATGGCAGCCACGGCGGCGCTCGGGATCATGTGCAAGGCGCCGCAGCCGGGCCGCGCCAAGACGCGGCTCGCCGCCGCGCTCGGCGTGGAGATGGCGGCCGATTTCTCGGCGTGCTTTGTGCGCGACGTCGCGGCGGCGATCGAGGCCGTCCCCGAGCACGTCGGGCGCCACGGCTATTGCGTCTATGCGCCCGCCGGCAGCGAAGCCGAATTGCGGCGCATCCTGCCGCCGTCGTTCCGGCAACTCCGAGCCATCAAGTCCCGGGCTCGCCGCCACCGGTCGACGTTGAATCGATATGTCCCGAATCTGGATGCCCGGGTTCGTCCGCGCGCGGCAAGGCGCGCGACGCGGCGTCGGACGCAAGTGACGACCCGCTCGCCGCGCCGGGCAGCGCCGCCCGGCTGTCGCCGCCGTGGACGTTATAGAGTTGCGGTACGTGGCGATTGACATGGACCTGGAAGACGTCCGGGCGATTGTAATGCCCGGCAAAATCGTGCCGCAGCTTCATGCCGATGCCGATTTCGAGATTGCAATCAGCATAGAGAATGCCCTCCTCCATGCCCATTGGACCGGCGATGATGCGGCTGTTGGGGGCGACGATCACGCTGCCGCCCGCGCAATCGGGATCGCGCAGGAATTTTTCGGCCTCCGGCCCCACCTCCAGCATCGCGATCATCTGCTCGTCGATGGTGCCGCAGGCCGAGATCACGAACGCCTTGCTCATTTGCGCAAACGCCTGGGAATCGATGGAAACGCGATGGCGCATCGGGTCGCCGCTGGTCGGGAAATGATTTGGCCAGCTCATGACGTGGATGCGTGTGCCTTCGGCGGTGAGCGCGAACACTGCCAGCGGATTGGAATTCTCGCCGCAAATCAGGCCGCTCATTGGCCCGAACTCGGTCTGGAAGGCGCCGAACGTGTCGCCGAAACCGCCCATATGCACAAGCCGCTCGCCGACCGTCGGCATCAACTTCTGATGCTTGCCGATCAGCGTGCCGTCGGGCGCGAAATACACCTGGGTGTTGAACATGGTCCCAAACGTGTTGGGGATCTTCTCGCACACGCCGACGACGACGTAGGCGTTGGCGGCGCGCGCCGCGGCGGCGAGCGCATCGGTCTCGGGGCCGGGAATTTCAACCGCGTTCTTGAACAGCGCCGTCGCCAACCGGTTCGAAATCGTGCTCGTCGCCGGATGGTGGTGGTACCAGACCGGATGCGCTGGAATGAATCCTTCTGGAAAACCGATGACGCGGGCGCCATAACTGCCCGCTTCGTGGATCAGGCGAACGGCCTTCTCCGTCGAGCCTTCGCGATCGAGAAACACCGACGCGGCCTGCACCGCCGCGACCTTGACCACTGCGTATTCGTCACCCATCGCAATCCCTGGCTTTGGCCCAACCTATCGCAACGACGCGTATTGTGCATTGCCCGGCGTCGCAAGCGGCCCATCCAAAATGTCATTGGCCGCATAACCAGAGGGGCTATGCCGGCATGACCCTTTCGACTGCGGCGATCACATCCGCGCTCGACGGGCTGCGGCCGTCGCCGTTGGCAACGGCGATCGGGCCCGATCCCATCGGTCCCGTCAATCCGGGCCTGGTGGTACCGAATATGCCGACGAGCGGCACGCCGAGCGCCGCTGCGAGATGCAGCAATCCGGTATCCACGCCCACGACCAGCGCCGCACCGGCAATCAGGCGGGCCATATCGTCGAGCGGACGCCGGATCGGCAGCCGCGCGCGCTTAAGCTGGCGCGCCAGGCGTTCCGCGCGCACGCGCTCGGCCTCCTCGCCCCAGGGCAGCAGAAGGTCGAACCGCGCCTCGAGCACGCGCGCGAGCGCGAGCCAACTTTCGTCCGGCCACTGCTTTTCCGGGCGCGCGGTTGCGTGCAGCAGGATCGCATAAGGCACCGGCGCCGCGCCCGCGAGCCGGTCGCGGTCAAGGCCATAGGCAGGGGCGCCGTTGGGCACATAGCCGAGCGCCAGCCCGGTCAGCGCGCGGTTGCGCGCGATCGCATGCTGCGCGCGCTCGACATGATGATGCACATCGTAGAAACGCGCGGCGTACTTCTCGCGCGCGCTGCCGGCATCATAGCCGTGGCGCTCTCCGCGCGCGAAACGCGCTATCAGCCCGGTGCGAAACAGACCCTGCGTGTCGATAATCCGGTCATATTCGCGCGCGCGCAGCCGACGCACGAAACCGCGCGCAGCGCTCCACGATGCCGGCAGGAACAACTCGCGGCGCCAGCGCCGCGTCGCGACCGGAATGGTTTCCGTTATCGCGGGATGCAGCGCCACCAGCGGAGCGAACGCCTCCTCGATGACCCAGGCGATCCGCGCATCGGGCAGATTTCGCCGTGCCTCGGTCAAAGCCGGCATGTTGTGAATGACATCGCCAAGCGACGATGTCTTGATGAATAGAATGTCCGGCATGGAGTTTGGCACCAGCGACAGGGCACGGTGTTTTCGATGGACCGAAAGGTCGCGTCAAGTCCATGTTGGCGCCGGCGCGGCCAAAACCCTCCCCGGGTGGCGAATTCCGAGCGCATTGGTTTCAGGCTCCCGTAAAGCGTGCTAACGGGATGTTCATTCGTCGCGGACTATAGCGTTTCGCACTCGGAACCCGAACGTATGACGATTCTTGTTACCGGCGGTGCCGGCTACATCGGAAGCCATATGGTGCACGCGCTGGTCGACGCCGGCGAAAGCGTCGTCGTACTCGACAATCTGACGACAGGATTCGACTGGGCGATCGCGAAGGGCGTTCCGCTCATTATCGGCGACACCGGCGATCAGGCGCTGGTGGCCAACGTCATCAAGCAGCATGACATTACCGACATCATCCATTTTGCCGCATCGATCGTGGTGCCGGAGTCGGTTGCCGAGCCCTTGCGCTACTATCGCAACAACACCGCGAACTCGCGCGCACTGATCGAATGCGCGGTCGAGGGCGGCGTGCGCAATTTCATTTTTTCATCGACCGCCGCCGTTTACGGCAATCCCGAGCGCACGCCGGTCGGCGAGGACGACCCGGTGCGACCGATGTCGCCCTATGGCTCCTCGAAATTGATGACCGAGATCATCCTGCGCGACGCCGCGGCGGCGCATCCTTTGTCCTATGTCATCCTGCGCTATTTCAATGTCGCAGGCGCCGACCCGCAGGGCCGCACCGGCCAGTCGACCAAGGGCGCAACCCATCTCATCAAGGTCGCGGTCGAGACCGCGCTCGGTCGCCGGACGAAAATGGAGGTGTTCGGAACCGATTACCCGACGCCCGACGGCACCTGCATTCGCGACTATATTCACGTCTCGGATCTGGTGCGCGCGCATTCCGATGCACTGGCCCATCTGCGCCGCGGCGGAGCATCGGCGACGCTGAATTGCGGCTATGGCCGCGGCTTCTCGGTGCTGGAAGTGATCGACATGGTCAAGCGCGTGTCGGGCGCCGATTTCCGGGTTGACCTAGCGCCACGTCGACCGGGTGATCCGGCGCAAATCGTGGCCGCTTCGGCGCGGATTCGCGCCCTGATTGGCTGGCAACCACAGTTCGACGACCTCGCGACCATCGTAAAACATGCGCTGGCGTGGGAACGCACGTTGATGGCGCGCCGAAATTAGCGCGTTTACCGCAGCACGGCCGGGCCAAGCCGTGGTTTTCGCTTGAAAATGTCCGGCCGCCCGGGCACGACAGGGCCAATGTTCGGCATCGGCAGAAGAGCCCTCGGCAAGGACGCCTACGACGCGCCCATCCTGATCAAGCGCCTGTTTCTCGAGCATGCGCTTGCGCATTGGCGGCGCTATGCGGTCGCGTTTGCGCTGATGGCGGTGGCCGCGGCCTGTACCGCGATCTCGGCCTATCTGTTCGGCGACGTCATCAACCAGGCCTACGTTAATCGCAACATGACCGCGATCGTCGCGCTCAGCATCGCGACCGTGGTCCTGTTCGCCGTCAAGGGTCTCGCCACCTACGGTCATTCGGTCATCCTGACGCGCATCGGCGTTCGCATCATCGCGGACAACCAGCGGCGCATGCACGACAAGCTGATGAACGAGGGGCTTAGCTATTTCGCCGACCGGCATTCGTCCGAATTCATCGCGCGGATGACCACGGGTGCGGCTTCATCCGCCGCTGTCGTGAACATTCTGGTGTCGGCGGTCGGTCGCGACGCGCTCTCGTTGATTGGGCTGGGCTTGGTCATGGTCATTCAAGACCCCTTGCTGTCGGTGGTCAGCATCATCATCTTCCCGCCGGTGCTGATCGTATTGCGCAAGCTGATTCGGCGCCTTCGCACGGTCGCGACGAACCAGTTCAAGCTCAACACCGAGATCATCGAAACGCTGCAGGAGACCGTGCAGGGAATTGCCGTCATCAAGGCATTCACACTTGAACGGCACATGCGCAAGCGGCTCGACGAAACTGTTACCGCGTTCCAGCACGAAGCCTTCAAGCAAGCACGCATCGCCAATCGCGCGAGCCCGCTGATGGAATCACTCGGTGGCATCGCCATCGCCGGCGCCATCGTGTACTGCGGTTACCGTGTCGTCGTCGGCGGCGCCGCTCCCGGAGAATTTTTCTCGTTCATGGCCGCGTTCCTGCTGGCTTACGAACCGGCCAAGCGACTGGTGCGGCTGAACCTTGACATCATTTCCAACCTGGTCGGCGTACGCATGTTGTTCGAGATCATCGACAGCAAGCCGACCGAGCCGATTGAAGACGACAAGCCACCGCTGCAGCTTGGCCCGGCACGCATCGAATTCGCCGATGTGCATTTCGCCTATCGAACGGGCGAGCCGGTTTTGCGCGGGATGTCGTTTGTCGCCGCGCCCGCCAAGGTCACCGCCATGGTCGGGCCTTCCGGCGGCGGCAAGTCAACCGTGCTCAATCTCATCCTGCGGTTCTATGACGCCGAACGCGGCGTGGTGACAATCGACGGCCAGAATATCGCTGAGGTGTCGCGCAGTTCGCTGCGCAAGCAGATCGCCTATGTCGGTCAGAATGTGCAGCTATTCCACGGATCGATCCGCGACAACATCGCGATCGGCAAGCTCGACGCCACCGATGCCGAGATCATTGCGGCAGCGAAGGCTGCGCACGCGCACGAGTTCATCGCCGCGTACCCGTCGGGCTACGATACCGGCGTCGGCGAGCACGGGCTGCAGCTCTCGGGCGGCCAGCGCCAGCGGATCGCGATCGCGCGGGCCTTGATCAAGAACGCGCCGATCATCCTGCTCGACGAAGCGACGGCCGCGCTCGATTCAGAATCCGAGCATCTCGTTCAGGCGGCGATCACCGAACTCTGCCGCGGGCGCACAACGATCGTGATCGCGCACCGGCTCTCGACCATCATGCATTCAGATTTGATCCTGGTAGTCGAGGCCGGGCGGATCACCGAATTCGGCCGTCACGACGAACTTCTGCGCAGCGGCGGACGTTACGCCTCATTCTATCGATTGCAGTTACAAGGCCAGACCGTGGCCTCGGCTGCGGAATAGGATGGCTTCGCTCGCTTTGACCAAAGCCGTCCCTGTGTTATGCGAGAAACGCACCATCAGGAGCGGCCCATGATTCCCGCGGGCGCGCGAATTCTGCCGGATACGCGCCAAATTCCAACATAAAATCTCGCGAAAAAACTGCCATGAACGCCCAGACAACGCGCTACGTCATCACCCCGCCCCCGCAAGCCGCCATCGAGGTCGCCGGCTCCGACGAAAAATTTCCCGTGCGCCGAATCTGGTGCGTCGGCCGCAACTACGAGGAACACATCAAGGAGATGGGCCACGACGTTCGCGATCCGCCGTTCTTTTTTGCGAAGCCCGCCGACGCCGTAGCCCCCGATGACGCGACGATCCCCTACCCTCCGCTGACCAGGGACCTGCATCACGAGGTCGAGCTCGTGGTCGCGCTCAAGAGCGGCGGCCGCAACATCAGGCTTGAAAAGGCGCTCGATTGCATCTGGGGATACGGCGTTGGCATCGATTTGACGCGGCGCGACCTGCAGATCGCCTCGCGCGAGCACAAGCGGCCCTGGGAAATCGGCAAGGCGTTCGACGCCTCGGCGCCGTGCGGCAAGCTTGCGCCGGCGGCAAAGATCGGCCACCCAAGCAAGGGCAAGATCACACTCAAATGCAACGGCAAGGTCCGTCAGGATGGCGATCTTGCGCAGATGATCTGGAATGTGCCGGAAGTCATCGTCAAACTCTCCGAGATGGTCGAGCTCGCCGCCGGCGATATCATCATGACCGGAACGCCGTCCGGCGTCGCCGCCTGCGTCGCCGGTGACAAGCTCGACTGCGAGGTGGCCGGCGTCGGCACGCTCACGGTCACGATCGGGCCGCCGGCGAAATAGCAATAGGTTTGCCGAGACCGACCTTTTGCCGTTCCGCAACTAAAGCAGGTTCGCCCAGACTTGGGTCGTCATGGCCGGGCCTGTCCCGGCCATCTCGCTTAAGCAAGCACCGTGCCCGCTGGTCGGGATCGCCGGTACAAGTTTACACTTGGGCCCGCCGAAGGCGGGACCCGAGTGCCCGGCGCTGACGAGTTCAGTGTTTCCAGTCAAATCAATCGTGCTCTAAACGACCAAGCGATCGAACTCGGCGACCGCGCGCGCGCAGGCTCGCGCGGTGATGGCCATTTCGGTGAGTGTCGGATTCTGCCAGCCCGAGCTTACCCAGCAGGCGCCGTCGGTTACGAACACGTTTTCGGCCTCCCAGACCTGACAGAATGGATTGACGACGGAGATTGACGGGTCGCGGCCCATGCGCGCGCCGCCGACTTCGTGCACAAACAGGCCGGGCGTGGTGACGACCCATTCGCGCTGCATTCCCGCCATGAAGCGCCCGAGCAATGGCGTACGCACGATCTCCGACAATGGCAGGACTACACCGCCCGCCGCGGTGATCATCTCCTCCGCAGCCGCGCGCGCCGCCTTCGCCACGGCGATATCATTCGCGGTCCATGAACACGAGATAAAGGGCGCCGGTAGACCCCAGGCATCGGTGATGGAGTCGTCAAGCCGCATCTGGTTGTCGGCGTGCGGCAGCGCCTCGCCCATCGCGCACAGAAATCCGATCGCGCCGCCCGTCCATTTGCGTAGCATCGGTGGAAACGACAACCGCTGAATGCCGCCCCAAAATCCGTACCCTCGATGGTGGGGAGCGCGCGCATCGCCGAGATTCTGATAGCGCGGGATGAGGATGCTGTCGCTGCCGAGAAGTTCGTAGTGCTCGCCGTCATCGGCGCGAACCTCCGGCAACCCGAAATAGATCATCCCGCCGACATGATCCATCAGGCATTTTCCAAGCAGACCGGCGCGCGCGCCAAGACCCCCCGGATGCCTGTCGCCGCCGGAATTCATCAGGATGCGCAGGCTTTCGATCGTCGAAGCGCACAAGAATACGACGCCGCCAAGCGCAGTTTGCGTCGACCGCGTCCGGCAATCGATGAACTCGACGCCACGCGCTTTGCCGGATGCCGGATCGAGGACGATGCGCCGGACCACGGCATTGGATCGCAGCTCCAGATTTCCAGTCGCCTGCGCGGCAGCAAGCGTCGTGCGCGGACTTGAAAGTCGCGAAAATTGCTCGTGGCGTTCCGGCGCATGGGCGGCCTTGATGCCGCGCGAGATAATGACGCGGCGGTCGCGAAAACGCGCTTCGACCGCGAATTTGAATGCCTGTTCGCCTGGCGACATCGGGCTCGGATCGCAAAAATTTCCGTCCGGCAATTGCGGCAGCCCGTCGCGATTGCCGTGCGTACCGAAAAAAGTCTCCAGCATGGCGTAATGCGGATCAAGATCGGCATGGCTGATCGGCCAGTCGTCGCCGATCCCGTCGCGGCTGGCGGCCTTGAACTCATAGTCCGACAATCGCAGCGTGACACCGCCCCAGGTGTGCGAGCGCCCGCCCACCTGCCGTCCGCGAATCCAGCGGTATGGCTTGTCGGGCGGGGCTGCGTAGGGGTTGCGCGCGTCATCGACGAACAGCGCCGGATTGACGCGCCAGTAGGCCGGATGAAGTTCCTGCACCTTCTGACGCCGCCGTATGAAGTGCTCGTACAATTGACGCGTCAGATTTGACGCATCCGAGCCGAAGGCATGGCCGCCCTTGAGCGCTGGGCCGGCTTCGAGCACAAGCGTGCGCAGTCCCGCCCTGCAAAACTGCATCGCCGCAACGCCGCCGGTCGCGCCGGAGCCGATGACGATGGCATCGTAGTGTCGCGCTGTCGGCGGTGATGGCATGCCGCTGGCCGTCAGTGTTCTGCACCGGTCTCGAGGTAGCGCAGTTCGGCGGCACTGAGCCGTAGATCGCTTGCCGCGACATTTTGGCGCATACGCGTCGCGCTCGACGTCGCGATCACGGCGAACACCGGGAACGGCTGACTGAATAGGTAGGCCAGCGCGATTTGGACAGCCGTTGCTCCACGTTGCACCGCCAGCTCCCGGGCACGGCGCCGCCGCGCGAAATTTTCGGCGCTCCCGTAACAGCGCAGGCACCAGCGCGACGCAAAATCGTAGAGCGCCGGCCTGGTTGTTTCGGAGATCCGGTCGGAGAAAAACCCGCGGCCCAGCGGCGACCACGCCAGCACTGGCAGCTGCGTTCGTGCGTGTTGCGCGCGCGCGGCCGTAGCATTGGCGCCGGATAGGCTGACGCAGCCCGCCCAGGGCGCGTGCTGCCACGCCAGCAAGGAAAAATGCGGGCTGTTCGCGGCCAAAGGTGGCATGCCATTGCGCCGCAGGAACTCCGAGGCGGCTTCGATGCGCGATGGCGACCAGTTCGAGACGCCATAGGCGCGAATCTTGCCCGCATCACGCAACCGACTGAGCGTGTCCAACACATCATCCACCGGTTGCGAGGGATCGTCGCGGTGAAGCAGATAAAGATCAATCGTTTGAGTACGCAATCGCTTCAGCGAAGCA